>DAISIS010000449.1:0-4804 GCA_036821925.1 Pirellulaceae bacterium | reverse complement strand
TAGATTTGCACGTTATGGAGTGTGTCGTTCATGGTGGACGTGCACGTTCCAGGTCGCGATGGCCCCAGTTGTGCAGCCGATGGCTGCGCACCATGGGGTTGTTTTTTTGCGCTCACTACGTGCTTGATCTGCCCAGTGCACGCCCCGGGTGGGGCGTTGGTGCGAGAGCGGGACGATTCGCATCCGGTTGCGTGACGATGGGAACAGCGGGTCCAGCAATTCATCCAAAGGGTTACCGGTTTCTCTTTGCTCCAGCCTAGCCAGGAGCCCGACTCCGACCTGCAAACCGGTAACCCTCGTGCCTCGGCGATTCGCACCATCGCCGAGGCCATTTTTTTCTGCTGCCTCCTGGGCCGGGACGACGGCCGTCATGCGCCAGGCCGCAAAACGTGTGCCTGATCGGGGCAAATTTGGATCTGCCCGGAATCCTGCGTTAGGATGAGCGGTGGTGGCCGCGGGCGCTACCTGGCGGGTCTCGGACGTCGCGCGCTGGCGCGGGAGTGAGGGCGAACATGGACACGGTAAGACATCTCTTCCAGATGCAACTGGACGGCGACGTGTTGATCCTCGCGCCCCACTCCAATCTCAGTGAGCTGGAGCTGAGCTACTTTGAGGAGGAGTTCCGGGCCGTACTGCGGGAACTGGAAGTCGCCGGTCATCGCAACGTCGTGTTGGATTTCGACGGCACCGATTACTACGGTTCGACCGCCCTCGGCTTCTTCCTGAAGCTCTGGAAGCGGATCCGCAGCGTGGACGGCAGGATGGCCTTCTGCAACGTCTCGCCGCACGAACAGGAGGTGCTGCGTCTGACGCGGCTGGATACGCTGTGGCCCGTCTGCGACACCCGGGCCGACGCCGTGGCGCGGCTGCACAGGAACGACGCCTGATCGGCGCGGTCTCCAGCCGGAGCGGCCCCGTGTACTTCACTCGTGGCGCAGCGCGTCGATCGGATTGAGCAGGGCGGCTTTCATGGCCGGCACGATCCCGAACACCACCCCCGTGCCGGCGGAGATGCCGAAGCCCAGGAGCACGGCCCAGGGCGGGACCACGACGTCGACCATGTGTGGATGCAGGCTGGCCAGCGTGCTCAGGGCATAGCCCAGCGCGATGCCCAGGCCACCGCCGAGCAGGCTGAGCGTCATGGCCTCGGTCAGGAACTGCAGCAGGATGTCGCGCCGGCGCGCGCCCACGGCCTTGCGCAGGCCGATTTCGCGGGTGCGTTCGGTCACGCTCACCAGCATGACGTTCATGATGCCGATGCCCCCGACCAGCAGAGAGATGCCGACGATGCCGGCCAGCACCGAGACGGCGACAGCTCCCACGTTATTGAAGGCGGCCAGGATTTCCCCCTGGGTCTGGACGATGAAATCGTCCGGCTGATGGGCCTCCAGGTTGTGGCGGCGGCGGAGCAGGTTGGTGACCTGGGCTTTCGCCTCCGGCACCGCTTCCGCGCTGACCGCCTGGGCCGCGACGACCAGATTGCGGCGGAACACCGGATACATCTTCAGCGCCGTCGTGTAGGGGATCAGCACCACATCGTCCAGGCTTTGCCCGAAGAAGCTCCCCTTGCTGGCCAGGACCCCGATGATCCGGAAGCGGCGTCCGTCGATCAGCAGATTGCCGCCGACCACGTCTTCATCGAGCTCCAGCTTGCGGAGGATCTCGCGCCCGACCACACAGACTTGCTGCGCCCGCTCCACGTCCACCACGGCAAACGGGCGTCCCACGTCCACCGGGAAGTTCCGCACGGTGTGATACGACGGCGCCACCCCTTCGACGCTGCAAGTGATCTCATCACGACCGTAACGCAGCTTCACGTTCTGGCGCGGGACCCAGGGGGACACGCGGCGCAGCGCGGAACACTGGGATTCAATGGCGTGGAAATCCTCCTCGTTCAGCTCCACACGACCCAGCGACTTGCCCGCGTCGCCGGCCGGCCGCTGCGGCGCCACGAACACGGCGTTGGTGCCCAGCCCTTCCAGGAAGTTGGACACGTAGCGTGTAAATCCCTGCACCACACTGACCACCGTGATCGTGGCCGTCACGGCAATCACGATCGCCAGGATCGTGAGCAGGGAACGCATGCGGTGCGTGACCAGCTGTTCCAGCGCGTTGAAAGCATTGGAGAGGAATATCATGTCATGGTGCCTGCCCGTCCCGCAGCAACACGCCGGGATCCGGCCGCGCCGCCCCGCAGTCCTGATCGGACTCGACCTGGCCGTCCCGCAGACGCACGATGCGCCGGCAGCGCTGAGCAATGTCGGGTTCGTGGGTCACGATCACAATCGTCTGTCCCTCGCGGTACAGGTTCTCAAACAGATCCAGAATCTCTTCGCTGGTGTGACTGTCGAGGTTGCCGGTCGGTTCGTCTGCCAGCAGGATGGCCGGGCGCTGCACCAGTGCCCGGGCAATGGCAACACGTTGCCGCTGCCCGCCCGACATCTGGTTCGGACGATGCTTCATGCGGTCCGCCAGCCCCACGCGTTCCAGCGCTTCGATGGCCAGCTGGCGGCGCTGGGCTGTGCCCGAGTAAATCAACGGCAACTCCACGTTGCGCACCGCAGTCTGCCGCGGCAGCAGTTCGAAGGTCTGGAACACGAATCCGATGCGCCGGCCGCGCACCCGCGCCAGCGCCGACTGGGACAGCCGGGCCACGTCCTGCCCGTCCAGCCAGTACTGGCCTGCGGTGGGCACGTCCAGCAGTCCGAGGATGTTGAGCAGGGTGGACTTCCCCGATCCCGAGGAGCCCATGATGGCCACCATTTCGTTCTCATGAATCGCCAGATCGACGCCACGCAGCGCGCGGACGATCTCCGCACCCATCTGGTACTCTTTCGTGATCCCTTGCAGCCGCAGCAGCGGCGCGACCGCTTTCATGGGAGCTCCTTCGCCGCGGCACCGGCCGGCTCGTCCGAGGTGGCCGCCCCCGCGCCGGATGCCTCAGCCTGCGCCGGTTCCGGCTGAGCCGCACCGCCCGCGGACGGCGCCGGCTTGGCCGCCTTGTGCTTCACCTCCTCCAGCTTCACAGGCTGCCCCTCCTCCATCTCGTCCAGCACGCGGAAAGGCCCCACGATCACGTCATCCTCTGGCGCAATCCCCTCCAGGATTTCGATCCGCTCTTGATCGCTGATGCCCGTCTTGACCGGTCGCGCCCGCGCCTCCCCTTCGACCATCACAAAGACGATGGTTACATACCGCACCAGATCGTCCTTCCCCTTTTCGGCCGGGGTCTTCGGCTGCCGCGCAATCCAGTCGCGGAACAGCGGCGTTTGGGGCAGCTCCTTCAGCCGGCGATGCACCACGGCCTGCACCGGCACCCCCCACGCGTCGTCAGCACGCTTCACCTCGATTTCCACCGTGGCGGTCATCTCCGGCAACAGCGAGTGGCCTGTCCCCGAGACATTGATCAACGTCTCAAAACTGACCACCTCGGCGATCCGCTTGCCCTTCGGCGCAATCAGGTCGACCACACCGGGAACCGGATCGTCCTGCGCGGCCTGAAGGAAGATCTGCGCCGGCTGTCCGGCCCGGATCAGAGCCACATCCCCTTCATCCACATCCGCGCGCACGCGCATCCGGTTCATGTCGCCGATCGTCATCAGTACCGTGCCGGGCAGGTTGGTCGTGCCCGCAATGACGATCTCCCCCACTTCCACATCCCGGTCGATCACGGTGCCGTCAATCGGTGCGCGGATTTCCGTCCGTTCCAGATCCTGCTGGCTGTTGCGGCGGACGGCAAAGCTCTCGGTCAACTCGTGCGTGCTCATCGCCAGCTGCGCCTTCATCTTCTCCAGCACCGTGGCCACGTCGCGCATCTCTGTTTCCGACGAGAACCCCAGTTGACGCAGGTTCTCGTAGCCCGCCGACTCCTCCACGGCCTTCTTCAAGTCCGCTTCCGCCAGCTGAATGGCTGCCTTGAGCCGGTCGATGCGCGCTTCGGTCGACTCCAGACGCGCCTTGGCGTCTTCGTCGTCCAGCTTGACCAGCAGGTCTCCCTTCTTGACCTCGTCCCCCTTCTCCACGTGCACAGACTCGACTTGCCCCATCGTCTCCGAGGCAATCTTCGCCTCGTCAATCAACTCAATCGTGCCGGGTGCCGTCACCGTCTGGATGATCGTCCCCCGCCGCAACCGCTCAATCTGCACCTCCTTCGCCGGCTGCCGCTTCTTGATCCGCCAGTCGACGCCCAGCGCCGTGGGCTGGCGGTGCAGATTGAGCGTCCCCACGAGCGTCACCACGGCCGCCAGCAGCACCAGGATCACGAGGACACGTCGCATGAAACACGTCACCTTTCGACCATTGCCAACCGCCGGCAGACCGAAACGCCCTCCCGGCGGCCGCGCTGGCCCGCATGTGGTTGTACTTCCCCGTCCCGCCAGCGGTTTCAGCCGCCCCTCTCTACTCCGGGAAGATCGTCAGTCGCATGCCCAGATTCACCAGCAACGACAAGCCACCCACCACCTGCATCTCCAGCACCGCCACCAACAGGCAGGTCAACAGCGCCACCAGCAGGTTCGCCTGCCGCCGCCGACAGGCACTCCACGCCAGCCCCAGCCAGCCCAGCACCGCGAAACAGTCGATCTGCTGGAGCAGCACCCACTCCCGTGCACCATAGATCCGGAACGGCAACAACAACACAATTGAAGTGTCAATGTCCGACCGCTGCAGGACCAGCATCAGCACGACCCGGACCACCAGCTGCAGCACCCACACCCCCTGCCACGCGACACAATCCCGCATGGCCGCCGGAAACCCTACAGGCCGGCCGCTCACCGCCGCCACCGCACTGAAACACACCGCCACC
>DAISIS010000448.1:0-4825 GCA_036821925.1 Pirellulaceae bacterium | reverse complement strand
GCACCCGGGCGGGACATGGTGCCGCACTCTCGGCCGTCCATGTAGAGTCGCATCGTGGTGCCGTCGAAGGTCGCGGCCAGGTGCACCCAACGTCCGGTCGGCAGGGGCTCCTCACCGCTGAGGTGATGGCTCCAGGCAGTCTGCGGGACTTGGAAACAGGGTTTGCCGCGCAGCACTCCCAACCGAAAACCGCTGGTGGTGTTGTGAGGGAGCACGCTGTTGACCAGCCACCGGTTGTCCTGCGCGGCGACGTCGGTCCAGACCCGGCACTCGAGGGTGAACTTCTGGAGTTCGCCCAGCAGCGGGCTGCTGGAGAGCAGCACGCTGCCGCCATCGCAGACCAGAGCACTACCATCCCAGCCCGCCGCGCGCCGCGCCTTTTCCAGCCAGCCGCCATGCCGGTGACCGGAATAGTCGAGCACCACGGGGTTGTCCTCAGGTTCATCAAACGTCCACCATGCGACCAGTCCGGCCGGCGCGTCCGCTCTGACGACCCGTTTCGACAGGCGCTGTGCTCTCTGTTCGAGCGCCTCGAAATGAGTGCGGATCGCCGTGTCGTAAGGACCTCGATGAATGTCCTCCGGCAGAAGATCCAGATGTTCTTCCGGCGCGGTGGAGAAGACCTTGCGCACCGCATCGAGGTAGCCGAAGCCATATTCTCGATAGGGTGCGAGATAGTGGCCTTCGCCCCACTCGTTCCAGTTGTCGAGCAGGAGCATCCGGCTGCCGAGTTGCTCCTTGGGCAAGGTGCTAACGAACTCCTGGGCCTGCCGCAGCAGGGTTTCGAATTGCGGCGGAGGGATCTTCCAGATGGTCCCCTCGTCCTGCCACCCGCTCCAGGCCTGGGACACCGTGACGACCTGCGGCAGGATATTGAGTTCCTGCGTCTTCCGGATGTACTCCAGCTGCGTCTGGATGGCCCGCTCCGGCGTCGGGTTGTCATGCACGTACCAGCAATAGGCGAACGTGTAATCGAGCCCCAGGCTCTTCATGAGCTCGAGATGTGCCGGGTCGGTGCCACGGTATTCGCCCAGCAGATAGAGCCCCGCAAAACCCGACTCGCGGCACACTTGCCGCATCCGCGAGAACGCTTTGGCCACGTTCGCCACGCCACCCAGATCGTCGATGAGGAACTCCGGCCGATAGATGAACAACACCGGCTTGTTGTCCACCGTCAGGTAGCTGGGGTGCTGGAAATAGTTCTCCATCCAATACGGCAGCAGGTTTGTGAACAGGTCTTGTTCGTCAGCCACGCCCGCTTGGCCACGCGCCTGGTTTTCCCACATGAGGGTGAACTTCATCTTGTTTACGAAGCGTGATTTGAACAGGGCGTCATGGATCGCGGTGCCAAACCGCGTCTTCACCGCGCCACCCTGCTCGGTACGATACCAGCAGTAAACGAAGAACGAGATGCCATGTTCGACGGCCCACTTGGTCTCCCAGTCAGCGACTTCCGGATTCTCTTGTGCGTAGAATCCGAGCGCGGGTGTGCGTTCCGGATGCTTGAGGACGTTGTGCCACATCTGCGGCTTGTCGGCTTCCCACAGCGGACAATGATGCGCGCCGACGAGCATGGACGTAGGAGCCGGTACCGGCTCAGGAATGTAGGAAGGCGACGATTGTTCCACGGGCGGCAGGAAGAGCATGCGCAGCGCCTGATGCGCGACGGGGTTTCCGTCCCTGGCCTTGAGTTCGAGGACCATGTCCGCGGCCATGGGCTCGGCGGCTTCCAGACTCCACGTCAGCCGCGACCGTCCGTCCGAGGATGGGATGCGAAGGGGCTTGGCCACGTTCGACTGCACGACGTGGACTCCGGCCGGCAGTGAGAGCGTGGCGTCGAGCTCCACGTCTGCAGCGCCCAGGCTTTCCAGGTCCGCCGAAACCAACGCCACACGCTGCGCGCGGGCCAGCGGCTGGTCCGGCTGAAATCGGCGGATCGTCACCTGCGGCGTGGGAGTCTGGGACGCAGGCGCGAAACACGCGACGGACACGTTATCCAATGCGGGTGTTGTGGCCTGGAGCGCCCGAAAACGAATGAAGACCGTGGTGCCTGCCGGCACCTGGCCCGCGACAAGACGCTGCGCGCGGCCGGCGGTGAGCTGGATGCGGCCGAACGTTTCGCCATCGGCATCCGATATTTCCGCGCTCAACTCGGCACCTTTGCCCCACTCGTCCGTGACGTCCATGGTGAGCACCACATCGGCTGCCTGAGTGAGCGTGCCGACATTCTGTTCGAGAACACCCAGCTGGGACACATTGCAGGCTGGCTGCTTTCCATCGGCACCCGCGTGGACCGCGTAGAGCGGGGTCTTCGATGATGACTGCCAGCCCGAGGGAATGCCCTCGTACCACCCATGACCACCGAATGGCTTGAGTTCGCGCAGGTCGCTGAAGTCACCATTGATGACGCGCAGCGGCTCCTGCGCAGCCAGCGAACGACCGCACAGAACGCACAGCGACAACGAAAGGACAACGAGACTCTTCATGTTGGACCACCTTTCATCGGTAGAGTGGCTTCCCGTGCGTGTTTACTACGACCAACAGGCCGGCGATCGCCGTATGGAACCTTCAGATCCGCGACCGACAGCCGGCCGCAACCGCCGTGCCGTTCGCGCTGGCGATCATCGAGCAATTCACATCATGAGGCTATTGTAGCGGGACCGACGCGTCGGTGCTTGATTCTGCAGTTCTCGGCGGGCACATTCTACTCCGAAAAGAACGCCAGGTCCTCGAACACCGCTTCCGCGCCCACTGCGCCAGCGCAGCCGATCGAAATGGACTTCAGGCGAGAGAATCACCGTCCGTTCAGCGTTACCAGGATCCGGCGGCACGCGTGGCCCCGCGAGCGCCATCCTGCCTGGTCGTCGCCGAATGGCGGTCGTTTCCCACAGGGTCTACGATATAGGCTTCGCCGAAGTACTTGTTGCCGCGGACGGCGTGGTGAGCCAAGTTCTAATCCGAGAGGCGTGATCATGACTGCGAAGACGGTTCATTACTGCGACCGATTGGACCTGCCCGCTCCGCGACTTGAGGAGTTCGTGGGAAAACGGGATGTCAAGCTGTTCGACCTGATGGTTGTGGCGTTGCTCGAGCAAGGTGCTCCGTTGTCCAGCGAGTTGCTGGCGGCCCGCCTGACAGCCGCCGGGGCCGAAGCGGCGACCGGTGACATGGCGTACTCGCTCAAGAAGGCCTGGCACGGCATGGAGCCGGTGTACTGCGACGCGGAGGGCCGCTGGGGTCTGAACCTCTCGTCGTCGGAATTGCAGTACCGTCTGGGGCGACTGGGGCTGCGAGGTGCACGGACCGGTCCGGTGCTGGCGCAACCCGACCCTGCCCCGGAACCGGTTCCGGACGACGTGCCGCTGACGGAAGCCGAACTCCGCTGGGCATTTGCCGATCGCTCCCTCTACAGCATCTCGCTGCTCCGACAGGTGGCCGCCGTCTTGGATGCTGCCGGCAAGCCCATGGACATGGCTGATCTGAACGCGTACTTGTCGGGCCTGTCGCGGTGGCGGCTGGCAATCACTGAAGAGTCCATTCGTGGTTGGCGAACGCCGTGCGTGCAGCGCGACGCGGACGGAAGGCTGTGGCTGGACCGGACGGCCGCGGAGGTTGCCGCCATGCGGCGTGCGGTGCGCAAGTTAGCGGCCCCCGGTCGATTACGGGATATGCGTGATGAGCGCTGGAAACGCCACGCGGAGGAGCGGCAGGTTGTGCTCGCGCGCGAACGCCAGCAGGCTCGGCAGACCGCGGCCGAGATGCGACGGGCTCTGCTGCATGTGTTTCCCGCCAAGGGAGCTGCAACAGCGGCAGTGCTGCTTGACATCGGCTCGCGCGTTATAGAAACGGTTCTCGGCGACAGGTTGCACGAGCTACCTGCGCGGCTGGAAGCGTTTGACTTGGTGGCCGCGCTCCGGGTGCGTGAGACACTGCAGGCCGTAGGTGTGCATGGGGCGGACCGATTCCGGCTGGTGGACCTGAAGCCCCCGCAGAAGACCCGTCGGCTCAACCGGCAAGGGCGGACGCTGACCATCAGCCCGGAGCTGTTGATCACGTCGACGACGGGGACCAGCCGTCCGTTGGGAGACCCGGCCAAGATGGCAGCGTACCTCGCCGCAGGCGATTCGGCCAAATTGACGCGGCGGCTGGAAAGCGATGTCAAGGCGCTCTTTGCCTTCTATCAGTATGGAGTGATGCACCGCTGCGTCCGCTTGCGCTGGGGCTTCCTGAATGAGGTCCTGCCCGTGGATTGGGCGGTACCCGGCGACCCAAGCCTCTATGATGCACTGCGAGAATACCAGGCCACCAACCAGCGGGTGGACATCGTGTGGGGGTCGGCGCCGGGTTGGTCGGACCCCTGGTCCCGCGCCCGCCGCGTGAATATCGTGTCCTTTGATGCCGGCCTGTTGATCGTCGAGAGCGACGGCGTGCAGTGGCAGATCCCGCACTACGACATCCAGGCAGTGCGTCCCGCACCGGACATCCCGGAGGAAGAAAGCAGGATGACCAATGCTCCGTAAGGAGTCTGCTGTGTCTGGCGGATACGAATTGGGTTCCGCAACGACGTCGCTGCGGCAGTTTGGGCTGGGCACGGCTGAGAGGAGCTTCTCGTGAATTCCCTGGAATCGACGTTTCATTCCACCGTCTATCCGCACCCGCTCTGGGTCCGTGGCAGCTTGTGCGCCAATCCGGAGTGCGAATGCGGAGATGTCTTCCTGGAACTGCTCGACCACGCGGACGGCGGCGGCGCCAAGGAGGGCCCGCCGGTGCTCGAAATGCGTGTGGACACAGAGACCTGGCAGGAGCTGGATCCCCCCGCGCGGCC
>DAISIS010000447.1:0-4826 GCA_036821925.1 Pirellulaceae bacterium | reverse complement strand
CCCCTGCACGCCCAACAGGTGCGGGATGCTGGGCCCGTACACATCGGCGTCCAGCAGACCGACGATGCAGCCGGCGCGCTTCAGCCCCATCGCCAGGCTGGCCGCAATCGTGCTCTTCCCCACACCGCCTTTGCCGGACCCGATTGCAATCACGCTCTTGGCCGCCAGGCCGATTTCGCCGATTTTCTGTGCCGGCCGGTCGTGGATGACCCGCGTGATGCGCACGGCACCCACCTGGGGCCACGCCGCGCGCAGCGTCTGTTCCAGCGCCTGCTCGGTCTCTTGCCACAGCGGCGCCGCATGCGTGGTCAAGGCCAGGGTCAGCGATACGTCGCCGTCATCGACCCGGATGTCGCGGATCTGGTCCATCTGCAGCGCGCTGCGTCCCGTTTCCGGATCGGGAAACGCGTGCAACGCTTGTTGCACCTGCGCCGGTGTTAGCTGGCCATCGGCCATCGATTATGCTCCCTATGTCATGGCATCTGTCGAAACTGTTCAACGCACTTCCACTGCAGCGGCCCACGGCAGCCGGCGCCATACGCGCTGCCGCTCGGAATCGTCCGGGCACGGCCCGCTCCCCAGGTGCCGCTGGGCGATCCGCACCACCGGCTGCCATTGGCGCGGGGAGAAAACGACATGCACCGCGCCAGCGGCGCGCAGCAGCCACTGCGCGGCATCCAGCTCGCGTCTGCCAAACACCACCACGCGTGCGCGTGGAAACGCGGCACGAACGCGGCACAGCCACGGCACCAGGGAGTCCAGGTTCAGGCAGGTCGCCTCGACCGCTGCCAGACTGGCCGGACTGGCCGCCAATTCGTCCCAGCAGTCGTCGAGACTGCGCGTCTCCACGATGCGGTGCCCGATTCGCTCGAGCGGCAGGCGCAGCGCCACCCCCCACGTTGCGGATCGTTCGCAGACAATAAAACGCGCTGCACGCGTTGAGCTGGTACCCATCCCCACACATCCTACGTCAGCAGCCCGAAATGTTCGACCCGGCGATGGAGCCGGGCGCGGGTCACGCCCAGCAGCTGTGCGGCCTTCGTCTTGTTCCCCTTGGCGCGCTTCAGGGCCCGCTCGATCAGCTCCTTCTCGATCGCTTCCAGGAACTGCTCGAGTACGATCGGCTGTTCTTCGCGACGCGGGTGTGCGGCCGCCTGGTGGGCCCAGCGGATCTTGTCGGGCAACTGCCAGGCTTCCACAAAGGGGCCGTCCGCCGCCTGGCAGGCGGACTCGACCACCTCGGCCAGTTCATCAACGTTCTCCGGCCACTGGTACACGGCCAGCTCGTCGAGCGCTTCCGCCGTGAAGCCACTCAACTGGCGACCCCCCTTGGCATTGAACCGTTCCACCAGGCACTGGCATAACAGCGGTATGTCGTGCGGCCGCGCCGCCAGGGGGGGCACCTCGATCACCAGCGTGCTCAACACATGTGCCAGGTCGGCGCGAAAACGGTCCTGTGCCGCCAGCTGCAGCAGCGATTCCTGACTGGTGGCAATCGCGTACAACTCGAAACCGGGCAGATCGAAGAAGCCCGCCAGTTCGGCCTGCGCGTCGGGGGGCAGCTGGTCCACCTCCAGCAACAGCAAGGTCGGCATCGGCGGAGCAGACTGTTCCGCGCCGCTCGGCCGCTCACGGTACTGCCGCACCAGAGCCGTAACCGTCGACTGGGTCAGTTCCGCATCGAGCAGGGGGCACCAGAGCGGGACGAGCGGTTCGAGCAGTTCCGGCATGGACTGGCGATGGAGGAGCCGCGCGATGTGTTCGCGCCCGCTGCCGGCCGGCCCCTGAACCACAACGCGCGTTCTGCCGCGCGCGGCGAGCGCGACCTGGTCGCGCGCACGTTGGATCGGCAGGCTCACGCCGACCAGTTCGTCCAGCGGCCAGTCGGCCAGGTACTGGCGACGCAGCTGGGCCAGACGCGTATGGAGCCTTGCAGCTTCCGACGCCGCATCGTCCGCGCAGGCCAGATCGGCTGCGGAAGAGGACAGGGCCACGACCATGCCCGGACCGCTCACTTCGTCGCCGCCCAGCCACAGAAGCTCCGCCTGCCGCGGGATGAGTTCACCCGAGACATGCAGCGCTGCGATGACGGACGCGGTGAGCCGCCCCGCCCACGCCTCGGGCGGTGGGCACAGGCTGCACGCCACATCGGCGGGCGCCGTGCCCGTGCCGACCACCTGATAGTCGCAGCGCTGACCGATCAGTTGTTCAGGCGCCAATCCCACCAGTGCCGCGCACGCGGCATTGCAGTAGACGATCTGGCGCCGCTCGTCGAGGGCATAGACCGCGCGTGCCGAGGCCTCCAGCAGCCGTCCCAAGGCGTTCTCCCTTGACCGCGCTCGCGCCATGGTCAATCACCGCCCTTCTGCCGCCGGCCCGCCGGGTCACCATCGTGCGCGGAGGTCGCAGCCGCTTCGATCCGCAAACCCGCGACCACTGAAGGCTGCGCCTGCCGCAGCAACGGATCCGCCGCGTCTGCTATTCGAAAGGCGAGCCCAGGCCACACGCTCAGCACAATGACCAGCAGCGTACAGGCCAGCGTCCCCAGCATGGCCCCCGCGCCGCCCGGCGCCGCCACACGTGTCACCGGTGCCGTGAAGTACATCACACTGATCACACGCAAGTAGTACGTGGCGGCGATCACCGCGTTGAGCACCCCGGTGACGGCCAGCACCAACAGCCAGCTGGAGACGCCCCCGTCTCCCACCAGCGCCACACGCACCGCACCGGTGAACAGCGCGAGTTTGCCCCAGAAGCCGGCCAGCGGCGGAATCCCCGCCAGCGAGAACAGGCAGAGCGCCAGCGCGCCGGCGACCCACGGATGGGAACGGGCCAGCCCGGCCAGTTCCGCCACACCATCGACCTCGTGCCGCTCGTCGCTCAGATAGGCCAGCGCGGCAAACACCCCCAGCCCGGCCAGCGCATAGACAGTCAGGTACAGCAGCGTCGCGCCGACGCCGCCGGCAGCGGGGGCAACGAGCGCGACGGTGAAGCCGATCAGCATATAGCCGGCATGGGCCACCGACGAAAACGCCATGAGTCGCCGCAGATGCTGCTGCCACAACGCACAGACATTGCCCCACGTCATCGTGAGCATGGCCAGCACCCACATCAGTGGCCAGCCCCAGGCCGCATCGGCCGGCACAACCGCCAGCACCAGGCGGATCAGCGCGAGAATGCCCGCCACCTTGGGCGCCACGGCCAGCAACCCCGCATTGATGTTGGTCGTGCCCTGGTACACATCGGGCGCGTAGAAATGAAACGGCACCGCGGCGATTTTGAACCCCAGCCCGCACACCACCATCACCCACCCGATCAGGAACAGACTTGTGTGCCCCGCCGGTAGCCGCTCCAGCGCGCCCCGGATCCCCGGGACCTCCGCGGTGCCGGAGATCACCGTCGTCCCGTCCGCGACACCGTAGAGGATACTCATCCCGTAGAGCAACATGGCGGAGGCGATCAGGCTGAGGAAGAAGTACTTGACCGTCGCCTCGCCACTGGCGCGGTCGGCGCGCCCGAGAAACAACAGCACATAGGTGGGTATCGAGATCAGCTCCAGTGCGACGAACAGGAACACCAGCTCATTGGCGCGGCAGACCAGCATCAGCCCGGCCACCAGCATCATGATCGTGCCCGACACTTCCGTCGCCAGCCGCTCGGCGCCGGCCCGACTGGCGATCATGGTGATGAGCAGTCCCAGCAGCAGGCAGCCATAGCGGCTCACCTGCCCCAGGTAATCGACGATCAGGGGGCCATTGATGGCCACCAGCCCGGTGGCCACATCGTGCCACAGCGCGCGTTCGTTTTTGAGCATCACCAGGAACACGACCAGGTACGTGCCCCACGCCAACACGTTCCAGGTGGTGCGGCCCGGCGAGAGGGTGCCGCCGACATAGATCCATGCCGCGATCAGGATCAGAATGAACTCCGGCCACACCAGGCTGACCGTGGAAAGATCAACGAACACGCGTGCTCCCCTCCTGCCGAACGACCTGCGCGGCGTCCGGCTCTGGTGCCCCCGGCATCCGGGCCACACTGCCAGCGCGGTTCCGGAGCGATTCCTGGGTGACGGCCGTCACGCCATCCAGGGTGGGAGCCATGCGCTGCAGGAAAAACGCCGGATGCATGCCGATCCACACGACGAGCGCGGCCAACGGGGTGAGGGCCGCCAGCTCGTGCCGCTTCAGATCGGTGATCGGGTGCGCCGCGGCCGCGCGCGGTTCGCGTAGCGGCCCAAAGAAGACGCGCTGCACCAGCCACAGCATGTACCAGGCACCCAGGACCACGCCGGCCACGGCCAGCACCGAGATCACGTGCAGCTGCGCCGACTCGACCACCGGCGCATCTCCCCACGCCCGCTGGAACATGCCCAGCAGAACCAGGAACTCCCCGGGAAAACCGTTCAGGCCGGGCAGCCCAATGCTCGACAGCGTGAAGACCAGCATGAAGCATGCCAGCCACGGCAACCGCCGCGCCAGGCCGCCCAGCTGCCGAATCTCGCGCGTGTGGTACCGGTCGTAGAGCATGCCGATGAGCGCAAACAGCGCACCGGTCGATATGCCGTGGTTGATCATCTGCAGCGTGCCACCCTGCATCCCCAACCGGTTCAAGGCAAACAGCCCCAGCATGCAGTACCCCAGGTGACTGACACTCGAATAGGCAATCAGGCGCTTCATGTCGCGCTGCGCCAGCGCCACCAGCGCGCCGTAGAGGATGCCCGCCACGGCCAGCCACAGCATCACCGGCATGCACATGGCAGTGGCGTCCGGCAGCATCGCCATGTTGAACCGCACGAAACCATAGGTGCCGATCTTCAACAGAATCCC
>DAISIS010000446.1:0-4834 GCA_036821925.1 Pirellulaceae bacterium | reverse complement strand
CACAATGTAGTGATACGCCGGTGTGTCGAAGGCGTAGTACGTCTGCTGCTGGCCGACGACTGTGAGGAATTCACCTTTCGTCAGCGTGTAGACACAGTGATTGCCGAGCACGTAGTGCTTGTCTCCCGGCAGGGAGTGGAACTGGCGGTGGATGGTGTGCAGGAATTCGCTTTCCGTTTCGACCGTATCGGCCGCATCGATGAGATCTCCCAGTTCGACGACGAAACCGGGCTGGAAGGAACCTAGCTGTTGTGCGGCCTCGGCGAGCTTTGCCGGTACACGACGATAGTGCCGCGTGCCTGCCGCGTCTTTGTCGGCATAGTGCAGGTCCGTCACGACGGCGAACCGGTCGGATGGCGTGGTCGACTCTGTGGCGGCTTCGAGTTGGGCGGGCAGCGGCACACGGCTGCCGGCCAGCAGCAGCAACGCGCCGTGACGCACGAAGGCGCGGCGGCCGAGCTGCCGGGGGCGACCCCGTCGAGCGGCCGTCAAGCAGCGGTCGGGAGCGGCGGGTCGAGCGGGCATGGCAGCGGATCCTTGTGTGAGGATGGAGTTGCATTCTGCGCTTCCGCCGCGGCACATGCAAGGTTTTCCTGCTGCGGACGGCCCCCGTTTCCCCGCCTCTCCCGGCTACTTGCCGCCGCGCGACCGCTCTGGTAAAGGGAAGCCTGCGGTGGGACAGCCCTTGCGTGGATCGATCGCCGGAGTGGTGGCGGACCCGGGGGGGGGACCCGACGTCGAACGAGTGAAAGGCGAACAAGACTGTGGCGCGAAAGAAATCCAAATCCGATGCGAAGCAGGTGGCGTGGGGGGGCTTTGATCTGAGCACGACCGGATTGGCTCTGGGGGTGCGAAGCGCACACGGCGAAGAAGCGTATGTCCAGGTAAAGATGCGGGGCGCGACCACCTGGCGCGGGCAGCCGGCATTCGAGCTGGCGGAGACCCCCCAGCTGATCCTGGCGCTGCTCGACGAGCTGGCACGTCGGAAGTGGACCTTTGCGGATGCGACCTTCTCGTTCGCAGTGCGGCAGCACGACATGGTGCTGCTGGATGCGGCGGGCCAGCTGTTGATGCCGGCGCTCAGCTGGCAATGTCATGCGGCCGCTCAAGAAGTGCAGGAGCTGCGGCGGCAGGGGGCGGAAGCGGTGGTGGGACGCGTCGAGGAACGTTTCATCCTGCCCAAGCTCCTGTGGGCCCTCCGCCAGGAACCACGCCTCCGCAAAGCGACCGCGTGCGTGATGACGACCGGCGACTGGATTGCCCGCCTGCTGACCGGCAAGACGCGGCTGAGCACCTCCGACGCGTTGAGCAACGGGCTGCTGGCGCAGCAGCACAAACGGCTGGCGGCAGAGGTCATGCGGAAGGCGAAGGTGGAGCCTGGCTGGTTTCCGCCGGTGATTCAGAGCGGCCGGGAGATCGGGGCGGTCACACGCCGGCACGTGCCCGGCGCTGATGACGCCTGGATGGCCTTGAAAGAGCGGCTCGCCGGATCCCGCGTGGTCAGCGGGCTGGGGGACAATCACGCCACGGGCGTCGGCTGCGGGTTGGCGGAGGATGATTTCGAGACCATGGTGATTTCGGCGGGGACCAGTGGCACGCTCAACCGGGTGTGCCCCCCCCACACGCCGCTGGCCGGCAACGCGGCCTGCTTCGAGTATTACCGCAACCGCCTGCTGCTCATGATGCTGGCCGACTGCTGCAAATGGTATGACCGGTTTGTGTCACAGCACGCGGCCCCCTATGCCGAGCGGCTGGACGATCTGAATGCCGCCGCCCTCGCGGCGGACCTGACGGGGGTGCGGCGCGTGCTGCATGCGGCGGGAAAGGAAACGTATCCTCCCGACTGGGAGCGCCTGACCGTGGGCCAGCAGGCGGCCAGCACGCAACTGTCGATCATGCTCGAGCTGTTGCTGCGGGCGCGCACCATGCTGGCGGAAACGCCCGCGGCCAAGTGCCCGGTGTCCACCTTCGTGCTCACCGGCGGCCTGAGCCAATCCACCTTCTTCCAGCAGGTGTTTCACGCCGGCACGCAACTGCTCAACCCGCGCGCGAAGCTCCTGATCAGCGCGCGTCAGGGACCGCTCCGCTACCAGACGGCCGCCTACGGCGCGCTGTTGAACGCCATGCGCCCGGCCGATCCGCACGCCGCCGCGAAACTGTGTCCGACCCGCGTCGCCGCACGCCCGGACGCACGCACCCGGCACCAGCTGCAGTATCTGCTCCAGGCGTTCGGCCTGTAGGTCCAGCCCGGCGACCTGTGCCGGGCGGCCGCCCGCGGACGCTGCGCTCCGGAGCGAGCGCAGCGATCCAGTGCGAGCCGGCGGGCGGGTGCCGCCAATTACTTCAGCAGGTTCTCGAACCAGGCGGGACCGCCCCATTTGCCCGTCACGACGACGTCCAGATCGCCGTCCTGGTCGAGGTCAATCACGCGCATCGTCAGGCCGGATCCGATCCCCTGATCGAACGAAATGATGTGCTTGGTCCACTGCGGCGCGGGGCCGCGGTCCAACTCGTACCAGTACACTCCGACCGGTTCGAACGCGCCGGGATCGCCCCCGTTGTGCGCCATGAAACGCTTGCCGGTGACCAGGTCCAGGTCGCCGTCGGCATCGATGTCGGCCAGCTCGAAGCTGTGGGCCTGGCTCCAGCTTTTGTCGATCAGGTGCTGCTTCCAGGTGGGCTCGGGATCGCCCTTGCCCTGTTCATACCAGTAGATGCCGTAGCCGTGTGCGGTGCTCGTGATGATGTCGTTGAGTCCGTCGGCATTGACGTCGTAGACGAGGATCTGCGGAGTGTGGTCGGCCTTGCCCTCCTCGCCGCCGACGGCCAGAGGATGCTCCTTCCAGGTGCCGGTCCGGATGTCGGCGGGCGCTTCGTACCAGCCGGCCGGTCGCAGGATGTCGGGGCGCCCGTCGCCATTGACGTCGCCTACGCCGATCCCGAACGTGTGCTTGTTCTCGTCCGGATCGACGACATAGCGGATCAGGCCCCGTTTGCCGTCGGCATCGGTGCCAACCTCGTACCACTCGGTGGCCTTGGTCGCAGTCACAACCTCCTGCCGCTTGCCGTCCCCGTCCAGGTCCATCAGTTCACCGCACTCGTAGTTGCTGTTCTTGTGCACCAGCGTGGCGGTCCAGAGTTCACCACCGACCTTGTTGTTCGCCAGATCCCAGGCGTTGCGGTACCACTCAACCTGCATGCCAAACCAGGAACAGGAGACGACATCCAGCTGGCCGTCGCCATCCACATCGAGCGGGGCGTTCATGAAGTCCCAATCGTAGCCTTTGCCCTCGTCGTTAATGTCGGTCTGGATGGACCGGATCTTGACCGGCCGGAAGTCCGGGCCGAGATAGATGAAGTTCCCCGCCACAATGTCCAACACCTGGTCGTTATTGAAGTCCGCGACATCGCAGACCTCGCCGCGGTAACTCCCCACGTGGTGCAGCTTGAACTGCACTTTCTCGGCCGCCGTCACCCGGGCCACGGCGGTGGTCACAACGGCCAGGGCGACGGCAGCGGCGGCCAGTCTCGTCAGACGCAATGTACAACTCCAGGTGGATTCCCTGAAACGCGTGCGGCAGCTTTGCATCATAGTTCTCCTTCAAGGGCACGAAACATGGTTTTCCAGTGGGTCATTCTACACGGTGCGGCGCCGGCCCAGCCAGGGGCACGCCGGCATCCCGCCGTCGCGGCTCGACGCAGCTACTGCGCTTTCTGCATCTCGCGGAATTGTCTCCAGCCGATCACCTGAATCCCCTGTTCCTCGATACATGGATGATGAGGTACCGGGCCGGCTGGGCCGGTTCCGCGCACCGGGCCGCGGGGCAGGACAGCAGCGTCAGGCAGACCAGCAGGGTGGTGATGATCAGGTGATGTTGCGGCATGGCGGGGGGCATCCTCCACAGGTAGCAGGCCAGGGCCCGATTGTACCATGCCGAACGGCCCGCCGATATTCTGCATGCTGCGCGCCGGCCGCTGCCGGCCGGTTGGAGCCGGCCGGTTGGAGCGGTGCGCGCGGATCTGCACTGCACAACCGGCACGCAGATCGGATCAGTCTCCGGCGCGCCTTCCCCCGGCCCGCCGCGCGGGCAAAAATGGCGGGTAGGACCTGCCGGGCGTGGTAGAGTTGCGGGACAGGTCCCACCCGACCGGGCGCTGGTGCGGACGCCACGACGCCCAGCCGAGCGGCCGCGGATGACGGAGTTTCAACAGTGCAGTGCTCTGGACGATGGCGAATGCGAGCTGGTGCCGTGTACCGGACGTGCTGGTTTCTGGCCGTAGTGGTGGTGGCCGCGGCGTCCTGGGGCCAGGCGGAAGATCCGCCGTTCCGGGACGTGCTCTCCCGACTCGCGCCGAAGAGCCCGGCGGAGGCCCTCGGCTGTTTCCAGCTGCACGAGGGGTTCCGCATCGAGCTGGTGTGTGCCGAACCCCTGGTGAGCGATCCTGTGGCGATCGACTGGGATGCCGACGGGCGCTTGTGGGTCGTGGAAATGGGGGACTATCCGCAGGGTGGCGACGACGCGTCGCGAGGAGGCGTCAAGTACCTGGAAGATCGAGACGGCGATGGCCGATACGATTGCGCCCACCAGTTCCTGGACGATCTCACATTCCCGACGGGTGTGATGCCCTGGCGCACAGGGGTCCTGATCGCATGCGCGCCGGACATCCTGTATGCGGAGGACGCGGATGGCGACGGGCGTGCCGACCGCCGCGAAGTGCTCTACCGGGGGTTCGTGGAGGGCAATCCGCAGCACTGCGTAAACTCGCTGCGG
This sequence comes from Pirellulaceae bacterium, assembly GCA_036821925.1. Lineage (GTDB taxonomy): Bacteria > Planctomycetota > Planctomycetia > Pirellulales > Pirellulaceae > JAAYDI01. Next base: position 62 of record DAISIS010000446.1, on the reverse strand, counting down.
TGGGGATTGGACAGCTGGATCTACGGCTCCAACGGCGACAGCGGTGGCACCGTCACATCGCT
>DAISIS010000445.1:0-4840 GCA_036821925.1 Pirellulaceae bacterium | reverse complement strand
ACCCTTCGATCAGGGCGGCCAGGAAGAACAGCAGCATGGCGACACCCATCATGGGCATCGCTTCGACCCCCGCTTCCTGCAACGAAGCCACTCGCGTCAGGCCGCCCGTCTTCAGCCAGCCCATCCCCAGCCGCAGGCCGGCACCGGCCGCCAGCGCGATGGCATTCAGCTCGAAGGGTCCGTGCGCGGTCACGAAGTTGAAGAAGTTTTCTCCCGCCAGTACGTCAGGGCGTCGCATGTAGCCGAACACGGCGCCGAGTATGAGCGCGTTGTGGAGCGTCTCGCGCAGCCCCGGGATGATCAGGATCCCCCAGGCGAAACAGCGGAGCCCGATCCCGGTGTTGTGCCGGATGTAATACGCTGCCATCGCGTAGTTCAACTCCGGATCACGATCCTGGATCGGCTCCCGGAAACTCGCCTCCAGCATCTCCAGCATGCTGGCCGGCAAGATCTGTTCCGCCCACGTGGCCCGGCCGTACGCCATCGCACCGGAGGCGAGGAAGGTGGCCCAGAACAGCACAAACGACAACTGGACGCAGCGGTCGCGCACAATCCGCTGCGGCACGTCCACCAGCAGCGTTTTGCGCCAGCCGGCCACGTCCAATCGCCGGCTGCGGTACAGCTGGTTGTGGGCTCGTCCCACCAGCTGATGCAGGTAGTGCACAGTATTGGGGGGCAGCTGGTAGGCGTCGGCCAGGGCGAGATCAGCGCAGGCCGCCCGGTACAGCGCCGCGAAACGCGTCAGAGCGGCCGCGTCCAGCCTGGTCGGCGACTGGCTGCATAGACGGTCCAGTTCGACCCAATCTGGCTGCCGCTGTTCCAGGCGTGCCGCGACTTTCATGGCGCACCTCGCAGGACGGTTGGCTGCGACGCATCGGCCGACTCGTCGGCCAGCGCAGCAGATGCCCCGGGTGACGGTCCGGTCATGGCTGCCTGAGCGCGCGCGGCATGCGTCTCGTCGTCGGCGCGGTCGGCAATGAACAGCCGGTAGTACATGGCGCTCAGCAGCAGATCGTAGCTGGTGTTGTCCGGCAGGTGGAACTGCGCGAGCAGAGGTGCGGCCACGTGCCGGGCCACTTCGCGCCGCCGCGGCGGAGCAAAATACTGGCGACGCTCCGCATAGTGCGCCAGCGCCGCCGCCAGACTCCGGCTCACACGCAGATCGGCCGGCAGATAGGAGGCCAGCTGGAAGGCCCGCGGATCCTCGATCCGGGCCACCCCCGCCAGCCAGGGCCGATCCTCTACGACGACCATCGTCCGGGAGGCCAGGTCCCCCAGCCGCTGGAACCGGCGGTTCGCCGCCATCACCGCCAGACCCAGCACGCAGGTGGGGATCAGCGGCACCGGCGGCAGCCCCAGGATCTCGCCGGAAATCATCGGACCGAGATCCACCGTCCGCATGATGTTCCGCAGGATCGCCTGGTAGGCGTTGACCGGCCGCCCGGTGGCACTCAAGACGCGAATCCCCATCAGCCGTTTGCCCGGCGTCTGACCGTTCCAGTAGGCTTCGAACAGGCCACCGTAGAACCAGCTGAGCACGAACTCGGCGAGGATCCAGATCGCCAGCGAGCCGGCGCCAAGACCGATCGAGAGCACCTGCGCCAGCATCCCCAGGCCCACGAGCACCGCGACGCGGATCAACACGTCCATCACGTAGGCCGGCAACCGGCGAAAAGGGCCGGCAACCTGATAGTGGAACGCGATGCTCTCCGGCGTCACGATGTCGACGGTGGTGTCGATCGGTAGGGCATCTGAGGACATGTCGGCAACGCCACAAGACGAGCGGACTCACCACAATGGAATGTATGCTGCCAGCAGCCCCGGGGGGCGGGCGGTGGAGGTGCGTTCATTATCGAGACTCGCCCGCCACCCCGCAACCGTTGCCGCGCTGGCGCTGCCGCGAACTCCAAAATCGCGCATACTGATGCCAGGTGCTGTCGACATCCCATACGTGCCATGCGGGAGGACTTAACGAGATGAAGCTGCAGGGGAAAACGGCCGTCGTCACCGGCGGCGGTACGGGCATCGGGTGGGGCATCGCGCAAGCGCTGGCGCGGGAAGGATGCCGCGTGGCGATCGCCGGACGCCGCGCGGAGCAGCTGCGCGCGGCGGCTGCCAGCTGGACGCAGACGCCGGAAATCCTGTGGCAGCCGGTCGACGTCGCCGATCGGGCCCGCGTCGCCGCACTGTTCCAATGGGTCACCGAAACCCTGGGCAGGCTGGATATCCTGGTCAACTCGGCCGGCATCAACATCGCCGATCGCTCGATGGCCGCCATGCAGCCGGAGCAATGGGACCAGGTCCTGGCAATCAATGCCACGGGGGCGTACAACTGCCTGTACTATGCCTTGCCCCAGATGCGGGCCCGCCAGGAAGGGCTCGTGATCAACATCTCATCCATCTCCGGCAAGCGGGCGACGGCGCTGGGCGGTGTCGCCTACTGCGCGTCCAAATTCGCCATGACGGCGTTGGGGACCAGCGTCGGCAACGAGTGTGCGGCCGAGGGCGTCCGCATCACGAATATCTATCCGGGCGAAGTCAATACGCCCATCCTCAAGCACCGTCCGACGCCGGTCAGCGAAGAGCGGAAAACCGCCATGTTGCAGCCCGATGATTTCGGCGATCTGGTGGTGGCGGTCGCGTGTCTCCATCCGCGCGCCCACGTCGCGGAAATTGTGCTCAAACCGACCGTCCAGGAGTACTGCTAGCACCGCCTCTTGGAGGCGGGTGTTGGCGGTCTCGGCCACACGCCAGGCTGCCGGAGGGCCAACGACTCGACCGCCGCACAGGGTGACCCGTCATCCCAGGGCGTGCGGGGCCGCACGCGGCCCGCGCAGCCGACTGGGCCACTATCGGTCGCCCCTCACGGGGTTGCTGGACTCCTCCCAGCGCTGGCCTGGTGGCTCTGCTTGCAGCTTAGTTCCCTGTTCTCTGTGGACGCCACAGGGATTCAGTGTGAAATGCGACAGGTTGGCAACAGCCGACGGAGCTCTCTAACGCAGCCGTCGCTAACGTGCGTGCCGGTGATGTCCAACTCTTCGAGTTGCGGGAGCAACTTGACTTGCTTCAACCCTGCGTCGGTAACGTGGGGGTCCGCAAGGACGAGCACCTTGAGTTGCGTCATACCCTTGAGCTGCTCGATACTGGCGTCTGTCACCTGAGTGCCTGTGAGCGAGAGCATGCGGAGATGTGTCAATCCCTTGAGATGCTCTAGTCCATTCAGCGTCAGATGGGCCGGCTCGATGAAAAGTACTTGGAGTTCCGTAAATCTCCCCAGACACTTCAGATCGGCGTCAGTCACATCAACCTCTTTGAAGGACAGGCATTCAAGCTGGTTCAAACCGCAGAGTTGATGCACGCCGGCACTGGTGACCCTAGGGCCAACGAGATCCACGGATGATAGATGCGTCAATTCCGACAGATATGCTGTCGCAGCGTCGGTGCGTATTTCAACGTAGTCGGCGCGAGCGACGAAATCTACTCCGACCATGTCTTGCAGCCAGTCGCACCCTAGTTCTCGGAGGGAATTGCGGCAGCGCACCGTCTCTCCCAACTCTTCTATCGCCTTCACTGCTGCTTGTTCGCGCTTGGCCTGCCGCATCTTCATGGCCAGCCAACTCATCCCGGTGCAGGCAAAGAGCACAAGCACGAACAGCGTGCGAAGACTGTATCGAAACCAGCGACGACGAGGCGTGGCGAATGTGGTCATGATGCGATTGTAGGTGTCTTTGTTCACGCTGTTCAGAAGTGAAGAGTCGATGCTGCGGGAGTTCGGATGTCAATGGGGCGGAAAGACCTGTGCTACAAGTCATCACCCCAAGGGTTGCACAAGCCGGAGTGGAGCCTAACCGAACAGTTCGTAAGGTTTTCGAGCTTCTCGTTGAGTCCGTACATTTGACCAATCCAACACACTCGAAGTTCCATATGGCAGTCGCAGCAGAACTTAATGTCCCCAAACAACTGATCTATCGACTCATCGGTCAAGTTGATCCAGGCATCGCCGAATAGTATTTGCGCTTGCCCAGTCGATTCAGAGTATCGTCCGTGCGAGTGAAGGACCAGCTGACCTACACATTCGTTGCAGCCTAGCAGATTGTTGGGATTGAAATCGTCCAGTGAGTCGATGTCGTAGCTCCAATAGAGTAGGTCACCCAGGAATTCTGTGGGATCAAAGCCAGACTGATCGTTCACATATGTGAGATCAACGGGCACGCCAGAGCACTTCTGATCTTTCGGAGACTTCGGCCAATTTGACGGAGGCACCGGTAGCAGCACTGGTCCAGGAGTCGATTGGATGGGATATGGGTTGTAGGGTGAGTTGGGTGTGCCAGGCACAAGTTGCTTGCCACTTGGATCGGTCCGATTCGTTGGGCTGTCCCACACATATTCAACGAAGTTCACACCTGCGGCGTACCCAATCGGATCCCGACTGCAGAACCTCCCCAACTGCGCCGAGAAGCAGCGGGCCCAAGTGTAACAACGGTGATCGCTTCCTGGGCAGGATCACGTGGGGGCCATGATTCCCAGGGTCTTTCACGCAGCGGCGGCCTGTGACGGAGACCGTTCGCTTCTCTCGCGCACCCGCGCGCGAGGCGCTGTGCATTCACATGTCAAAGAACTGCCTGTGATTGTAGCCGATGGCGGGGATCAGATGCAAAGAGATTCTTGCCCACCGGGCAGCGCGGCACGGCCCAGGGAGGAGGAGCCGTGCCACACGCTGGCCTTGCATCCGGGGAGGTGCCTTATGCCACGGGCACCCATTCCAGACCGTCTTCGTCATCGGGGTGCTCGGAGGCGGGCGACTGCGGCGCATCGGGCAGGCGGAACAGGCGGGCCGGAT
>DAISIS010000444.1:0-4856 GCA_036821925.1 Pirellulaceae bacterium | reverse complement strand
CCACCCACCGCCTGCCCCGCCCCTCCTCAGTTCCCCTCGGCCTGCGCCGGACCGGGAATCTTGGCGCGAATGTCGGCGATGATTTCGCAGGGCACGAAGCGCGCCAGCATGGCGTCGGCCGTCACCGGTGTGATCTGCTTGATCAGACTGCTCGACACGTGCGCCAGCTCTTCGTCGGCCATCAGGAAAACCGTCTCGACGTCGTCCGCCAGCTGGCGGTTGGCCAGCAGCATGGTGAATTCGGCCGAGACGTCGGTCAGGGGGCGGATGCCCCGGATCATGACCTTCGCCCCGCACTCCCGCACGAACTCCACCGCCAGGCCGGTAAAGGTGCGCACCTGCACGTTGCCGTAGCCCGCCGTGACCCGCTCGATCATCGCCACACGCTCGGCGGCCGAGAACAGCGGCTGCTTGTCTATGTTAATGCCCACCCCCACAATCAGCCGGTCGACCAGCCGGCTGGCGCGCTGGATCACGTTCAGATGCCCCAGCGTGATCGGGTCAAACGAACCGGTGTACACCCCGAGACGCAGTTGGTTCGTCTCCATCAGCAGAACTCTCCCGTGGCTGTCACAGCCTCCAAGGAAACAGCGCGTCACGCGGCGAAATGGGCCCGGATGTGAGGCTTCTTCAGGTAGACCGTCGACCAGACGTAAAACGCCAGTTTGACCAGCGTCGCGCCCAGCGCGACGGCCAGCGTCACGAACATGATCACCAGCATGAACTGCGCGAACGCCGGCTGGAACTCGGCCGCCTGACCGCCCTGCGGCAGGGCCTGGTCCATGAAGCGCTGAACAGCCGGGGCAGACCGCATCTGCACCACCACATTCAGCACGCCGTGGACCACCTCGTACACGGCCGCCAGCACCAGGCCGGTCAGGAGGATCAAGCGCCCCGTGGCGGAAACCCGCAGCGTGAGGATGCCGCCCAGCAGCAGCGCCAGGCCCGACAGCAGGTGCACCACCAGGCTGGCCACGGTAAACGGCAGGTACTGCCGGCTGATCGCCGCCATCTGCTCCTGCAACTCCTCGCGCGCGTCCGCCAGCCGCTCGTCCATCCCCGCGTCCAGCCTGGCGTCCGCCCGCATCTCGATCGCCTGATTCAACGCCGGACCGAGCACCATGCCGGCGGCCCCGACGCAGGAAATGACGGTGCCAAACCCGCCCAGGATGATGGCGGTGATGCAGACCGCCTTGACGCCCGTGGGCAGTCCCCCGGACCCAGCCGGCAGCGGCGGCGCCGCGGGTATCTGAGGCGGAACATACGGATCCCAGGAGGCAGGCGAGCTCGACATCCGATGGCGTGTCCTGAAAGCACCCTCGTCGAAACCGGACCAATTGCAGAGTATCTCACACGGTTCCAGGCGTGTACATACGGCGGTCAGCGCCGCTGGATCACGCGGATCAACCGCGCCACGTCCTCGTCGTTGGTGTACGCGTGCGGACTGATACGCAGCCGCCCCGCCCGGCAACTCAGCACCACCTGCTCGGCCAGGCACGCGCGCCGCAGTTCGGCCGGATCGCGGCCAGGTACGTCAAACACCACGATGCCCGAGCGATGGTCGCCTTCGCGGTGCGTGACGACCCGCGCGCCGACTTCCTCCAGTCGCTGACAGGCCAGATCGGTCACCTCCAGCACGCGCTGGGCCAGGGGCGACGTGTCGTGCGACAGACCCATCCGAGTCAGCAGTTCCAGGCTGGCCCCCAGGGCCAGGACCCCCACCATGTTCTGCGACCCTCCTTCATAGCGCTCCGCCGTCGGACGCAGGTCGAGCGCAATGCGGTGGAAATCGTGCGCGTGCACAACACTGTTCCAGCCGACACCCAGCGGTCGCAGTCGGTCCAGATGCGCCCGCCGCACGTAGAACACGCCAGCGCCCTCCGGTCCCAGCATCCACTTGTGGCCGTCCGCGGCCAGGAAGTCCACCTGCGTCTGCGCCACGTCCAGCGGAAAGACCCCCAGACCCTGAATGGCGTCCAGCAGCACGAGCACGCCCCGCTCGTGCGCCCGCGCTGCCAGCTCGGCCACGTTCAGCCGCCAACCGCTCGCAAACCCCACCCAGCTGACCGCGATCAGCCGGGTGCGATCGTCACAGCGGGCCAGGATCGCGTCCGGGTCCACCCGGCCGTCCGCCACCGCCACGCGCCGCGTCTCCACACCGCGATCGCGCAGATTCATCCAGGGATAGACATTCGAGGGGAACTCGTTGTCCAACGTCACCAGGTTGTCACCCGGCTGCCAGGCCAGCCCCTCCGCCACCAGGCTGATCCCCGCCGTCGTGTTGTGGACAAACGCGATCTCCTCGGCACGGGCGTTGATCAGCCGGGCCACCAGGCCGCGGATCGCCTCGACCCGGTCGGCCCAGTGCGGCCAGGCGACATCCCCTTGCCGGCAGGCCTGCTGGCACCACTCCAGGACGGCATCCTGGGCCGGGGACGACAGCGGGGCAACCGCCGCATGGTCGAAATAGGCCCAGGTCTGAGCAATGGGCATCTGGCTGCGGAACTCGGCCCAGCGTCCGTCGGCAGGCTGGTTTTGGGGCATTGGTGATTTACCTGGGTTGAAAATGGTTTACACTGCATCCGTTTCAGATTCCCCGCCTTCTCACCCAAGGCGGCAGGTCCCAGCCCGGCCGCGCCCGGAGCGTCCACCGGCTCACGGTGCTGCCAGCACCGCGGGGCGGTCGTCTCCGGCCTGCACCCGCAAGACCGTCGCATTCGTTACATCTGGCGAGGCGATGGGAGGCGTCAGGACTTCGCTACCGTGCCGGGTTATGGGCGGGTGACAGCTGGAATCGATGAATTATACTAGCTGAAGTATGCATTGCAGGAAAAGGTCGTGGGTCAAGCTGTCTACCCCTTGAGGACGCTCCGCATGCCCAAGGTTTTATGTTTGGCGGGGATGGTAATCGCCATTCTCATTCTGGTGCTTTTCCTGCTGGACTTGGCGGTCAAGTTTCCTTTCAACCGCATTAACGCAGTCATGGACATCACGTTTGTGCTCTGCGCCGTGGCGTTGGGCTATGTCAGCTGGTCAACACTGCGGGAACAGGACTGACGCGGCGCGGGCAGCATACTGATGGGACCCTCCCTCGCGGCACGGCGGCCGGCGGCTCTACTCCTGTGCCACTCGGCGCAGCACGTCTGCTCGGCAGAATTTGGCTTTCCCCGAGTCCGACTCTGCCGTACGGTTGAAGGAGGGAGAATACGGAGTGGATCATGAACAAGCGGATGTCGCGTCGCACAGCGCTGAAGATGATGGGCACGCTGGCCGGCAGCCTGGCAGTGTCCGCAGCGGCGCCCCGACCGGTGTGGGCAGCCCGGCGCAACCCGCGGTGGGAGAAGTCGATGGCCGAGGGGCTGCAATGGGTAGCGCGCAGCCAATCGTCGCTGGGCCACTGGGGTGGCAACACATATCCCACCGCCATGGCGGCGTTGGCCGGCACCGCGCTGATCTGCGCCGGCTCCACCGCCACCCAGGGCCCCTACGCGCGCCACATTCGACGGGCCGTCGATTACCTGATGTCCAAGAGCCGGGCCAACGGCCTGATCGGTGACCCCACGCTCGACAACCGATACACGTACGGCCACGGCTTCTCGATGTTGTTCCTGTCCCAGGTGCTGGGCGAGGAAGAGGACGCGGAGCGCCGCGACGAGCTGCTGCGCACGCTGACCAAGGCCGTGGAGTTCAGCGGCCAGGCCCAGACGAAGTCGGGCGGCTGGGGCTACGTGAGCGCAAAGGACGGCAACAACTTCGACGAAGGGTCGACGACGATCACCCAGGTGCAGGGCCTGCGCGGCTGCCGGAACGCCGGCATCCCGGTGCCGGGCGACGTGATCGAGCGCGCCAAACAGTACATCTACGGCTGCAAGAACGCCGACGGGGGGATCTCGTACAGCTCCACCAACCGCGGCAGCTCCCGGCCGGCCATTACGGCCGCCGCGCTGGCCGCGCTCTACAATGCCGGAGCCTACGACAGCGAACATGTGCCGATGATGCTCGAGTACTGCAAGAAGAACCTGTACCGCCTGGGAGACAGCGTGCGTTCGTTCGGCCACTGGCACTACACCTACCTGTACTACTCGCAGGTCGTCTACCGGCAGGGACCCGAGGAATGGGAGCCGTTCCGGGACCGGCTCTACGACCGCATCGTCAGCGAGCAGAAGAGCGATGGCAGCTGGGAAGGCACGATTGAGCCGATCTACGTGACGTCGTGCAACCTGATCATGCTGCAACTCGATCGGGCTTACCTGCCCATCTATCAGCGGTGACCTATCAGCGGTGACACAGGGCGTCGACGACGCCGGGAATGGTCGCCTCGGCCGCTTCCGCCGCCGGTTCCAGACCCAGCTCGCGCAAGGTAGCGGTCGTCACCGGGCTGATGCTGACCAGCCGCGTCTGCTGGAGCGCATCGCCGAAAAGCGCCCACAGCGAGCGGGCGATGGCGGAACTGGTGACGGTCGTCCAGTCAATGCGCCCTTCCCGCAGCTGCAGCGCCACGTCGGGATCGGGCTGCGTCACGTCAAGACTCTCATACACCACAATCTGCTCGACCGTCCCGCCTGCCTCTCGCAGGCGTTCGCCCAGCACCTCCCGGCCCCGGCTGGCACGCGCCAGGAGGAAACGCCGGCCGGCCGCGTCCGGTGCCAGCGCATCGGCCAGGTCCTCGGCCTGATACCGCTCCGGCTGCAGATCGGCCCGCAGGTGATACTCGGCCAGCGCCGCGACCGTCGCCGGCCCAATGCCCGCCAGCCGCACGCCGGCCAGCGCACGCAGGTCGCGTCCCATGGCCGCCAGCCGTCCCAGCAACGCGTGCACGCCGTTGACGCTCGAGAAGACCAGCCAGTCAAACATGT
>DAISIS010000443.1:0-4863 GCA_036821925.1 Pirellulaceae bacterium | reverse complement strand
GCGCGATCTGCGCGGCGTCGGCCAGCGCTGCCGGGTCGAAGGCGAACCGGTGCACGTCCCCCACGTGCCGCTGGTCGTCGACGCTGGCTGACAGCACGGTCACAACGCGAGTGGTCGCGCCGGGCAGGGGCTGATCCAGGCGGATCAGTTTGCCGAGCACCACGCCGCCTGTTTCACGCGTGCCAGCTTCCAGGCAGCGGCGCACCGCGTCGGCGACCAACTGCCGGTTCACCAGCACCGGGCGATCGGGGCACAGCTGCCCGGATCCCAAGACGCTGATGCCGCAGTCCGCGAGCGACTGGGACGCGATCTCCGGCGTCTCGAACGGCGCCAGCTTCACAGGGCTGACGCGATCGGTGGCCAGCGCGAGGAGCAGGCTGTACGTGGTCTCCCGCTGGCCCAGCGCGCCCTCTTCACGCAGGCACAGTGTCTGATGCTGCGCCTGCCGATACCAGCGTCCCATGCGGTATTGCCGGGCGTACCGCATGGTGGAGCCATCAATATGTGCGGCCAGCGAGATCGCGACGCAGCTGGCGATGGGTTCGGTAATCCATTCCGGCTTGATCTCGATCTCGAGCAGATCGGGCTCGCACGGCAGACGCTCCGCCAGCACACCGCACGCGTACGTCTCGTCGACCAGCTCGGCAATGTCTGGCTCGGCGGCCGCGCTGTAAAGCGGCACGCCGCTGAGATCTGGGGTGCGACGCAGCTCCTGCACGAAGTCGTGTTTCTTGTCGACAACGATCTGCATCAGTGCATTCTCCGCGGCTGTGTGCGGACACCGTGCCGGTGACGAGCGGCGAGGGGCTCAGCCGGCGGCGCTGTGCCAGGTGGCACAACGCCGGCCGACCGGGCCAAGAACCGTCGCGCCTAGCTGTCGCCGGCGCTCACTTCGGGCATCACCGTCCACTGGCTGTCCATCTCCGGAATCTCGCTCAACGTCGTCTTGTCATCGAGCTTGACGCCCCGGCTGAAGGCCATCCAACGCAAACCGTTGCTGCGGATGCTCATCCGATCGAGATAGTGCTCGATCGCCTGGCCGACGGTGTGCCGTCGGGTCAGTTCATCCGCGTCCAGTTCGGTCTGGAATCGCCTCTGCCGGCTGAGATCCGACATGGTGATGCTGCGGGCTGCAGTGACCATCGCTCTGGTTCTCCTGCGGTACGGGGACATGGGACACACAAGCCCGCGTCATCACGCGGGTCGCTCCACCGTGGAGCAGAACAGGGTCTGGTACGTGTCGGCCACTTGCGGCTCAGTGGCCAGGATTCGCAGTGCGGCGGATGCGTGCCGCTCGGCTTCGGCCACGGCGTAGGCGGCCTGAGACAGCCAGCCCGGCGCGATCAGCCCGCCATGCAGACGCGTCTCGGCCACGAGCTGGCCGCCACAGGCCGCCAGGCGTGCGTGCCACAGCTGGTCGTTGAAGCGGAGCGCCTGGTGGGCGACCGCCCACGCTGCGGAGGTCGCTGGGTCGGGCAGCGGGACCACGCGCCGCGAGATCCGCACGGCAGACGGTTCCCGGACCAGGCGGACCGGCACCACCTCGCCCCGCAGCCGCGGACGCAGCTCCCAGTTATCCTCCTGAGTCACGACCCCGTCCGCGGCCCAGGGCATCTGTGCGAGCGCCTCGGCGACGTCCTGGACCGCCACACTGTCCGGGTGCTCCACACACAGGGCCGGCGTCTGGGCGTGCAGCGCCTGGCAGATGCCGGCGCGGAGCCACTCGAGCGTGCGGGGCAAATGCGCCGCGCCGTTGACCTGCGTGTCGGCGATGAGCTCGCTACCGCGCAGGCCGTACGCGAACCGGAGGTTGCCCGGCAGCTGATACGCGGCGTGCAGGGCGGCCAGATCGGCGCCCGACGGCGGCACACCGGCCCGCAGACGCACACTGCCATCCGCGGCGAAACGGATGTCGATCACGGCCGGTCCGACGTCGAAACGCCCCGCCTGCCCACCTTCATAGCAGATGCCGGCCACGCTCCGCAGTATCTCGCGGGTGTCCGCGCCACGCTTGCGGTGCCCCGGCTTCAGGAGGCTACTCCAGGAGAGGTCCGGATGAGGGTCGTGGTCTACCATGCGGGCAGTCTCGCTAGTGTCAGGGTGTGCGGCAGCTCTCCAATCAGTACAGCGGCTCGACTGGCTCCAGGCCGTGCAGGGCCTGCGGGTCACGCGCGAAGTAGGCCGCGGCTTCCAGATCGAAAGGATGCGACGGTTGCCGGTCCTGGTAGCTCAGAATCGGATACAGCCGCGTTTCGATCAGGATGTCGAGCGGAAACGGAAACAGGTTCGCCGGCAGCTCGCCAATGCAGATGAGCGACCCGAAGTGCCGCGCGCAGTTGGGGTGAAAGAAACCCTGATGCGGATCGACCTGCACGGCAATGTGCGGGCCATCGGGATCGACAAACAGGTCCGGCCGATAGTGAATCGTGCCGCGAACGGGGCCCGGCAGCAGTTCGACCGGAGCATCTAACCCCCGCTTGCTCTTGAACTGGCGGTCAATCTCGAAGCGGAAGGTGCGCGGAGCAGGTGACGGTTCGGGAATGACACGCACACGGCCGGTCCGCTGCAGCAGACCGTCGCGGCATGTGGCCCAGTTGTTGGCAAAGAACTCGCACGCGAGGATGCCGGCCGGCGAATCGTCCTGTCCGCACCAGGACGTACCCGCTCCGGAAGGGGCGGTGCGCAGCAGCCGCTCGATGAGCTGCCGTGCCAATTCCGGTTCGTCGCGTGACGACATGGTGAACGCTCCTTGGAGTTGTTAAGGCAAGAGCATCCGGACCGCCGATCGATCAGGAGCCGTGGCTGTGACCAAGGCCCCGGCGGGGATCCCCAGTGAGTCGAGCGACCTGTCGAGCAGGCCCAGGTCGTAGGCCTGGTCGAGCCGCACCGATTCGATGCGCGTCTGCTCCAACCACTGCATCGGCCGACCACAGCTGGGACACAGCGGTGCCGTGGCCCGGGCGGTGCCGACCGCTTCACGCACTGAACCGCAGGAGCAGTAGGCTTGCAGGTTCAGTGGCAGGAAGTGCACCGCGATCGCCTGCGGCGCGGTCGACAATTGCTGCTGAGCCGCACCGAACAGGTCACGCAGGGTCCCGTCGTGCACTGACACGTCCGTGTCGAGCCACTGCCAGGCCTGGTGGCCGCTCAGGCATCGACCGGAACGCGGCAGACGCAGGCGGATGAACTGGTAGGTCGTCCAGTCCAGGATGAACTCGTGATCCAAGACCGACTCGGCATCGTGTCCGGTGACCAGCTGTTGGCTGAGTGACAGGGCCAGCCCAGCGATGCCCGCGCCGATGGCGCCGCCGGCAAGCGTCGGGGGGCGGCCGTCCCGGTGCTGGCCGAGGCAGGGGGTGCGGTGCGGGCGCCGCAGCCCATCCGGGACGGCATAGGAACAGAGCTGGCACGCATGACCGGTGCCACCGCTGGAGCACAGCACGCGGCCCAGCTCGCTCTGGCCGCTGCCGTCCACCGCGCACCGCAGCAAGGGTTTCCGCAGACCGTTGCTGAGCACGGTCAGTGGCCAGGCCAGGGCCGGGTCATCCGTGCAGTCCAGCCACAGGTCGCACTCCAGCAGAGGGCGGATTCCGGCGTGACGCACGTCGCACGCGAAAGCGCGGGCACGCCCCGGCCGTATCGCGTCACATTGCTCGACCAGCGTCTGGGCTTTCGGCATGCCCGCGCGACACCGCTGCGTGCCCAGGTTGGCCAGCTCGCCAATGTCGGGATCGAAGACCAGTACCTGCGCGCCAGACACGACGGCCTCTTCAGCCACACGGAACCCGAGCAGGCCCACGCCGACTACAGCCAGCATCGCGTGACTCCACATCTCGTGCCGGCCATCGCGGAAGTTGGGGGTCTGCGCCAGGTTGTGGTACCGGCCGTCGTACGCCGCGTCAGCGACTCCGGAGAATCGCGTCGAATTCATGCCGGGACTCCCCTCGTAGCTGAGCTGGCGGCGGTTGCCAGACAGATGTGGTCGGACGATAGCCGCATCGCGGACACTTCATGCGCGGATTCTGCTCGACGAGGGTGTCCCAGGCTCTGGCCGTGTAGACGGCGCCGCAGCATGTGCCCGGGACGCCCGGACAGATTACGATGTCCTGGCCCGCGCACAGGCGCGTCTGCGTCAGGCAGCAACGGACCTGGACACCGTGTGTGGCCGGCGCATACCGCGTCCGCTCCGGCACAAACTCGGCCGAGATCCAGAACCTGCAATCGGCGACGTCCAGCCGATCGGCATGGCGCAGCACGTGTAGCCCGCACGCTGCCGGCACGCCGTTGACGGCAACCAGTCCGGCGGGTGAAACAGAGGTAATGTGGGCAACAGCGATGGCGAGATCCTGCGGTACGACCGGCTGGATGATGACGGCAATCGACTGCGCAGGACTGCAATCAGTGGCGATGCTCCCATCAGCATGCAGTTGCACGGTGCCGTGGATGCCCAGTCGCTGCAGCTGCCTCGACTCGACTTGCCACAGCACCGAGAGCTGTTGGCTTGTGTTCACTGCGGAATCCTCCTGCAACTGGAAGCACCAGAACGTCGCCATGTATGAACTGCTATCACCGGTCACCAGGCTCTTTGCTCGAGCACGTCCGCCCGTTCGTACGAGCCACCTGCGTCCGGGCGGCGATGCAATTGATAGGCAAGTGACCGCCCGAATTCCACGGACAGGGAGATGTTTTTTCCATCGATGCCTGGAGTCACAGATGGTTGGCCAAGTCCAGCGCACACGCGTGGAGAACAGCGTGGAGAACACGATGGATGGCAGCGTTGACGATGCGAGCTGCGCGGGCACGCAGATGACTGGCGGACCGAGAGTTGCGCCTCATCCCGCGACACCCACACCACACTGCAAC
>DAISIS010000442.1:0-4863 GCA_036821925.1 Pirellulaceae bacterium | reverse complement strand
GGCGTTGAGCACTATATGATGGCTCTTAGAAGCCATGGAAAAGAGGCTGCCCGGCAGCCTGATGCGTTGGCAGTCCGATATAATAGCAGCCTGGCACTGGTGTGACAGGCGGCCGAGCACCGGATACTCACAAGTCCAGAGTGCTGCGCGCGACATCCCGGGTTCGCCGCATAACATCTCATAACATCTGGTGGCATGTGAGGAGAATGAGTGATGAGAACCTGCACCGCGCGCTGTGTCTCGACGGTCCTGGTGATGTGGTTAGCGTGTGGCAGTGCGCCACTGGTCGGCGCGGACCTGCCGGAGGGTCAGCAGGGGATCGCCGCACGCTTCCCCGGTGACGCGGGACTGGAACAGGATCCTGACGTGCTGTTCGTCGAGCGTTTCGATGCGGGCAGCGTGGGCGACGTCGCACGGCGCTGGGATACGGCCGACGGCACATCCATCATGACGCTCTCGCCCGACGCGGTGCCGGGAAGCGCTGACAAGACGTCGCTGCTGATGTCGCACGTGGGCGGCCAGGGCACGGGCGGCCAGCTGTACCGGCGGCTGCTGCCCGGTTACGACCAGGTGTTTGCCCGCTTCTATGTGAAGTTCGCCAGCGATTGCGAGCCGATCCATCACTTCGGCACCCACCTGGGCGGCTTCTGCCCGCCGACGCCCTGGCCGCAGGGTGGCGCCGGGCTGCGGCCCGAGGGGGACAAGCGGTTCACGACCGGTGTGGAACCGTTCGGCGCCGAGTGGGCGTGGGATTTCTACACGTACTGGCAGGGCATGCATGCGCATGGGGACGGCAAGTACTGGGGCACGCCCTTTCTGGCCAACGTCGAGCGGCCACCCGTGGCCAAAGACCGCTGGATCTGCGTCGAACTCATGGTCAAGACAAACACACCGGGGGCCGACACGGCAGATGGCGAGCAGGCCTTCTGGATCGACGGCCAGCTGTGGCGGCTGGACCAGCAGGTGGTGAGCCACATTGGGCCCGGGTTCCCGCCCGGTCGCTGGACCGGCGGCTGGTGGCAGCCGGACCCCGACAGCGACTCAAAGTTCGAGGGGTTTCGCTGGCGGACGACCGACCAACTCAACGTGAACTACATCTGGGCGTATCTGTACATCACCAAGGCCCGGCCCGGCCGCGTCAGCCAGGTGTGGTTCGACAACATCGTCGTCGCGCGCCGCTACATCGGACCGCTGGCGCCGGCGGAAGCAGTCGAGTGATCGCTGCCGCGCGGCACGTGCCGGCGATTACCCGAACGTCCGGGCCAGATCACGCAGGATATCGAGTGCCTCGTCCAGATCCGGCACAGCCACACCGGTTTGCCGGCCATTCCGGTCACATTCCCACAGCAGCAGCAGGTCCTCATAGTGCTCCGACTGCTGCAACCGCCGCCGCGCTCGCGCGCCGAGCGTGCCCGCCACTGCTTGGTGCCCCAGCATGTGGTACTCGATCAGCCAGGCCGTCCGCGGCGTGATGAACTCGCCCAATGCTTCCAGGCCGGCCGCCACATGGTTCTGCCGGTCGATCGCCTTGCCCACGTCATGCAGAAGTGCCGCGAGCAGGAACTCCTCGTCGTACGGCAACTCGTCGCGCGCCAGGTCAAACACCTGCAGACTGTGATACAGCGCATCCCCTTCAGGGTGGTAGCGGGCGTCTTCTTTCACATATTCCAGCGGCAGCAAGAGCGCTTCATACACCTGGAAACGGTCGACGCGATCGGCCACCTCCGCCACCGCCGCTTCCAACTCGAGCCGCGGGTATTCGACCGCCAGCAGTTGCTCGAGCTGCGGGATGCTGGCGCGCTCGATCGCCTTGCCGGTGATCGAGCTCTTGAATACATAGTGGGCTTTGGAAGATGGGTAGAGCGTCAGCTCGAACGGGAACCGGTCTTGGATGTGGACGTGCGTGAAGATCCGCTCTTCCCCCTGCTTGCGGACCCGTTTCCGCTCCACGTCATAGACCACACCGAGCTCGTCGAGCACATGGGTCACCGCTTCCGTACTGTCGGCAAACAGGTGCAGGTCGATATCCGATCCCTGGCGCACGTGTCCGGTCAGCACGCTGCCGATCAGGCGTGGCCGGAACCGGTGCAGGCAGCGCATCATCCGCAGCGCTTCGAGACGCATCTCGCACAGGTTCTCGGCGCGGCGGTCCCCCTCATACATCCGGGCCAGCGCCTGGATTTCGTCGCGGATCTCGGCGTTGCTCGGCAGATCCGCCGGCTTGACCCAGCCGCGACACAGGCGCCGCGCCGCCTTCTGTTTGGCGCGATAGTACTCGGATTCCTGGCGACGATACATCAGGCAGGCCGCTTCGTACGCGATCTGCCGCCGCAGCTTCGACACATTCATGAACCAGCGCCGTTAGCCCAATCTGTCGGCGCAAGGGCCTCAGCCAAGAACAACCGAACGTGAACCAGTTATTCTAGAATACCTGGGACGCGGCACAAGACCAGCAACTGTATCGGTCCCTGCCGGCATGCGCGCGTCAGTGACGAATCTCGATCACGGGCATCGCCGTGATCACACGTTCCTGCTGCAGCAGTTGGAGCTGCTGCAGCCCCTGCAGCACACCCCGCAGCCGTTCGGGATCCAGCGCGCGGAGCTGCGGCAGCACGGCGTCGATGAGCGACGTATGCTGCGGCACCAACTGGCGCAGCGCGCCGGACAGGTTCTTCGTGTCCTGGTCGCCATCCTGCAGATCGCCCAGCAGGACTTCAATCAGGCTCTTCGGTTGCGGCAGGATCAGGATGTCGTACTCCGTAAGACTGGCCTGCTGCGCCGCACAGGCGATGGCCTCCTGCAAACCGCCCAGCTTGTCGACCAGACCCAGTTCCAGGGCCTGCTTGCCGGTGTAGACCCGGCCCCCGGCCAGCTCGTCGATCGGCTTTTTCAGCCGGTCGCCCCGGATCGCTTCCACGTGTCCCTTGAACACGACATAGATGTCCGTCATCCAGCGTTGCAGCAGATCGCGCTGCTCCGGCGTGAACGCCTCTCCGGAAGCCAGCATGCCGGCGTTGGCGCCGCGCTGCGTGGGCGTCCAGTTGATGCCCACCTTCTCCCACATCGCGCCGGTCGCCAGCTTGCCCGCCACGACCCCGATCGAGCCAGTGATGGTGGACGATTCGGCAAAGATGGTCTGCGTGCCGCACGCGACGTAATATCCGCCGCTGCCTGCCACGTTGCCCATCGAGACGACGAACGGCTTGCGGGCAGCCACGCGTTTCGAGGCGTTCAAGATGATCTCACTTGCCACGGCCGATCCGCCGGGCGAGTCCACGCGCAGCACCACGGCCTTGACATTCTCGTCCTCCGCCGCCTCGTCCAGCGCCTTGGCGATCGGCGTGCTGTAGGCAATTCCCCCCATCGACAGCGGAAAGCCGCTGGGATCGCTCGCCCCGGGCAGAATCGGCCCCTCGACGTAGATGATCGCCAGCGACGCTTTGCTGGCAGGCTTCTTCTTCGGCCCGGCGAGCAGCTCACCGTAGAACTTGAGTAGCCCGAACGGTGACGACAGATCGACGTCCAGCGCCTTCTTCTTCCCGTATTTCCGATCGAAGACGAGGTCGGCCCCGTACTTCTCCTTCACCGCCGCGACAAAGTCCTGCCGGAACTGCACCTCGTCAATGATGCCCGCCTCCTTCGCCCGTTCCGCGCTATACACCCCCAGGTCGATCCACTCCCGGACTTTCGCTGCATCCACCTGCCGGCCGCTGCTGATCAGGTTCACCTGCGTCTCAAAGATGCCGTCCATGAGCCAGTTCAGGTTCTCCTGAGCGGCCGCGCTGGGCGCGTTGCGCATGAACATCTCGGCCGCGCTCTTGTAGTCGCCGCAGGTGGTGAAATCCGGCTCGACCCCCACCAGATCCAGCAGCCCGCGCAGGTGCAGCGATTCGCCGTACATGCCGTTGATCCAGATGTCGCCGGTGGGCACGACACTGATGCGACTGGCACCGCTCAACAACACGTAGCTGCGCATCGAGATGCTGTCGGCATGCGCGAGGACCTCCTTCCCAGCCGCCTTGATTTCGTCCAGCACCTGCCGGACTTCCTCGATCTGCGAGACACCCAGCGACGTGCCGGAGACGAGCATGACGACCGCTTTGACCGCGTCGTCGTCCTTCACCTTCTTCAACCGCGTCACCAGGCTGTGAAACGACTCCGCAGGCGTGGCGAACAGAAAGTCCTCGGCCGCCGGGGCCTCCGTCAGGCGTCCCCCGAACGTGAACACGGCAACCACCGGCTGCACAGCAGGCTCATCGGCAGCCAAGCGCGCCGGGAAGCTGATCGACAGGCAGGCCACCCCCACCAACAGCAGCAGCGTCAGGACATTGCGTCGGACCATGGACGGTTCTCCTTGAGGACAGAGTCAGCGCACGGCATTGTGTCTGACTATTCTAGTCTGCAGCGGCGGGTGCGTGAGCCCCGGAAATGTCACCCATGGCGGCTATTCGCCGGCCGCGGGTGGTTCTTGTTCTTGTTCTTGTTCTTGCCCCGCGGTCCGGTCGCCCAGGCCGACCAGTTCCAGCAGGCGCAGCGCATTGGTGGAGGTCGCCACGCCGGGCCGGAGCCGGTAGTCGAACGTCATCTGGCGGCCGCTCTCCCCGCCGTGCAGGGTTTCGCGGAAATGCACCGCGTGGCAACAATCGACCAGTTCCGGAGCCCGCGCCAGCGCCAGATCGTGTGTCGAGACGGCCCCGATCGCTCCCTCCGCAACCAGGTGCGAGAGCACGCGGGCCACCGCCAGGTGCCGCTCGACCGAATTGGTGCCCTGCAGAATCTCATCCAGCAGATACAGGAGCGTCCAATCGGGGTTCCGGGCGTACGACGTAGCCTGGTCGACGATGGCCTTGAGCCGCTTGAGTT
>DAISIS010000441.1:0-4869 GCA_036821925.1 Pirellulaceae bacterium | reverse complement strand
GCCCCGGTTGACCGGAATGACCTCCGCAATCTGCAGGAAGAACCCGAACACAGGGTGCTCGCAGTATTCGCGGGCCACCATCCACCGGATCACCCGCCGCACGGACACCTGGATGAAGAACGGGTCGATGCTCGAGCGATGGTTGCAGATGACGACGCCGTTGCTGTCCGCGTCCAGCGGGGACGGGTCCACGATCCTGGTGCGCCACATGATCCGCGTGTAGAACTTGGCCAGCAGCCAGAAGAAGGTCTGCGGCACGGTGTAGCTGGTCGAGCGGACGAGCAGCGCAAACCAGACGAGCCCGGCCGCCAGCGTCAGGGCAGCAAGGCTGATGACTACCAGGAGAGTGTGCGACATATTATGATAGTAACGATCGCTCGCCGCGGATGCGATGACCCCAGCAGCCGCAACTGGGTACGGGACCGCACGTCGCGTCAGCCAGCGTCACAAGCGGCGGTGGGCCAGCAGCGTGGTGGGGAAGCATGAACCTGAACGACGTGCGTTGGTTGGGCGTAGTGAGTGACACGCACGGCAACGTGGCCAACACGCGCAGGGCGGTCCAACTCTTCCAGCAGCACGCCGTCCAACTGGTCATCCACTGCGGGGACATTGGCTCGCCCGAGATCCCACCCTTGTTCGTCCCCTGGCCGACCCACTACGTGTTCGGCAACGTCGACGGCAATGCGGACAGCAGTGTGGAGGGCGATGGGTCGCTGCTGCGTGTCGCGATTGAAGCCGCGGGGCAGACCCTGCACGGCCGGTTCGGCACGCTGGTTGTCGGGAAGCGTCGCATCGCGTTGATCCACAGCGACGACAGCGTGCGTTTTCATGACGCCATCAACAGCCACCAGTGGGATCTGATCTGTTACGGGCACACGCATCGCGCCGAGTGCCGTCATGACGCCGGCACCATCGTCCTCAACCCGGGTGCCGTCCACTGCGGCTATCCCCCCTCCGTGGCTCTGGTGGATCTGCAGACGCTCGACGTGACATCCATCCCCTTGGCCTGATGGCCTGTACCTCGCCGCACGCGGCTCAGCCGGCCAACCGCGAGATCCGGTTGACAGGCACCGCCAGGTCAATTTCCCCGGCCGAGTGGAAGCGGTACTGCATCAGGTAGGCATCTTCAGTCGTGTCGACATAGAAGTCGCGCAACAGACTGACGGCCCGGAACCCCAGGTGCCGGAAGAACAGCTGCGCCGCAAGGTTCGTCTCACGCACCTCCAGCATGATCCGATTGCGCCGCTGGGCCGACAGCTTGCCGATGAGTTTCTCCACCATCTGCTGCCCCACACCCTTGCGGCGAAACTCCGCCGCGACCGCGAAATTCAGGATGTGCAGCCGGTTGCGGTGCAGCTCGTAAATCATGAACCCGGCGACCCGCTCGTCATGCTCCGCAACCATCCCGATGCAATTGCGCTGCCGCAGGCAGCGAATGAAATCGTCCTCAGACCAAGGGAACTCGAAACTCCGGCCCTCGATCTCGAGAACCTCCATCATGTCGCGCCGAATCATCCAACGAATATGTACGCAAACATCTTGTTTACCCACGGGATTCATCGCGGACTCCTTCCTTGATCGCCCAATCGTGCAGGCTGCACCCTACGGTGAGGTACACTATCAAATGCGTACAAATATGCCAAGACGAACTGCCGGTTTTCGCCATGCGCGATGCGCGACGCGCCAGTTGCGGGCAGTCCGGAGAGCAGAACGCGGCGAGAATCGGCTGGCAGTGGCTCGCGGGAAGCAGCTGGCGGACGCGCCGCGTGTGCCACCGCCAGCGTGCCGCACAGGGCAGACACGTGAACCCGAAATCGGAAATCGGAAATCGGAAACCTAAGACCTAGATTTTCGACTGTCTGATGCCGCCCCGCTGCGGGCGCCTGTTGCGGAGTCAGACGTCAGGCGTCCGGAGTTGCCGAGCGTGGCATCGGCTGTGGATTCCGGCTGGCTGGCGGGGATTCGCTGCGTCACGAACGGCACGCGGACCGCGCCCCACAGGCTGACGGCCACAATCAACCACCCCAGGAGACTGGGCCAGGCCAGCAGCCACCAGGCGAGTCCGATCAGCACGCCGACGGCGGTCGGCCAGCGATGCCACCACAACGTGAGCAGGCCGCACCGCCTCAGCAGGTGGAGACCGAGTCCGAGGAGGGTGGTCCAGAGCACGGCCCAGAAGACGGGCCACCCCAAGGGGCGGACGTCGGGCTGCCAGACCAGTGGGAGCGCCGGCACATGTTCATTGAAGTCATAGTGCTTCATGTCGGCGGCCGCATGGCGGCTCAGCCGCCAGACATCACTGGCTTGTGGGTGGCGAGTTGTCTGGCGTGCGAAGTCCCGCACGGTGGGCGAGGCTCGCAGCCGCTGGGCAATCGCGTCTTGTTGCTGGAAGATGGACTCGACGTCCTCCGTCTCGACGCGTCCGGTCGCCGCGGCGGCCGGCCACTGTGTGTAGGCGATCCGCGCGCCGCTGCAGGCGAGTCGGACGGCCCACGGCGTGTACCATGCCTGGATGTCGCGCGCCGGGCTGTCCAGCACGGTATCCGCTGCGCTGGCCACGAGGCTGGCCAGGTCCCGCAGCCGCCGCAGCTCCTGCTGCATCCCGGAAACCTGATAGTCGGCTCCGCCTGCGACGCGCAGCTCGCCTCCGGCGGAGCCGCGGACGGTCCAGAGCGTGCGGGCCACGCCCAGGTCGGTAATCCACGGCACGGCCGTCGGCCGCGGTTGATTCGGGCGCAGCGGCGCGCGCTGACCACGAAATGCGACCGTCAGTTGCTGGGGCAGCTGCTCCGAGGCGAGACGCAGCTGCCACCGGCGATCGGACAGGGGAACCAGCGCGGCGGGGACACCGTCGAGCGCCGCGTGGACCAGTTCGAGGTCTGCGGGGATTTCGAGCGTGCAGCTGCCGATCCCCGCGGGTTCGATGGCGAACATCACGACGCCGAAACACCGCCCGTCCGCCTGACAGTCGACATAGACATCCGCCAAGCTGATGCGCCGCTGGCCGGCCACCCGCTGGACATCGGCAATCACCGCCCGCGGTTTCGACCAGACGCGGTAGGCCACATGTGTGGCCGGGTCTGTCGCACCTTCCGGCACGACATCCGCCAGCGGCACTTCCATGAGCCCCGGGGTTTCCCAGTTGACGCGCTGCTGGTCCAGCTGGGTGGGCAGCACGAAGAAGCGTTCCACATTCGCCATGTCCAACGGGACGATATTGGGCGTGCGTCCCCGTTCGTTCGCGCCCAACTCGAGCGTGCCCCGGACCCGCAGCTGGAACCAGTCTGTGACGGGCGACTGCGGCCGGACGATCAGTTGCCGCCGCGGTCCCGGCAGCATCCGGACCTCGTGCGGCACCGCCGGCTCGCACGTCAGCGGCTCAGCCAGCTCCGCCGGAATCTCGAAGCGGAATTCGTCTGCCAGCCCTGATCCGCTGGCAACGCGTGCCTCGAGGTCGGCGATCGCTTCCCATCGGTCCCCCGTCCGCCGCAGCGTTGTCACCAGCCGGCCGTCAACACGCGGCTCATTCGGCTGCAGACTCATGGTCACACTGGCCGCGTCGCCGAGTGTTTCTTCGGTAAGTTCGAAGGCCGTGACAAGCCGGCCGCGCGGCGCGTGGTAGGTGCCGCGCGCGAACTGGGGCAACAAATGCAACCCCGCCGGAGTCTGGACTTCCACCGACACGTCCGGCAGTCGAAACAGATGCACGGTGTGGCTGCGCACCACGACATCCGTTACCGACACCGAGGGCAGCGGCACAGACGCAGCAGCGGCGGCCGCCGGCTGGCTGCCGCGCAGCATCAGTCGATGAGCTCCCATCACACCGCGTTGCAGAAACACGGTCACCGTCCCGGACCCGTCGTGCTCCACGGCTTTCGCCACGTCCGCATCCCCCGCCAGCACCGCGACGGAGGTGAGCTGGAACTCACGTGGCACCGCCAGGCGGTGCTGGTACACCTCACCGTTAACCGTGTTGATGTCCGCTTCCATGCTGAACTCGAACCCGGCCTGACTGGCGACAATCTCCACCGTCTGCTCGGATTCCGAACGGGGCTGGCGCGAGCGGGTCGCCAGACTCCACCCCGGATCCTCCGCCGAAATGCGATAGCACAGGTTGGGAGCCGACTCGGCCTCCCCCCACAGCGTGAGGAACTCGGAGGCCTCCAGCGGGCTCAAGACGTCGGACGTGCCGGCCGTGAATTCGAGGTCGGGCGATACACTCACGGCCAGCGAACGGCGGGTCAGGCGGCCCTCGGCCGGTTCGATGCGCGGCAGGGACACGTTGCCCAGTCCGGTGGTGTTGGTCACGTGGAAACGCAGGTGCAGGCTCAGTTCGTTCTCCACAGGACGGTGCAGGCGGATCGTCGCCATCCGGTCGCCGGAATCGGTGGCCGGCGTCTCGCTCCATTCGTACGGGGGCGGACCGGAATCGGTCACGAGGCGCAGGCGCGGATCAATGCGCAAGGTGAGTCGATCGATCCGGCGGGCTGTCGCTTGCGCGCGTAATTTCGTCTCCAGCATGACGGTATCCGGCTGGTCCTTGGGATGGACTTTCAGCCACATCAGCTGCTGCACGTCCATCGGTTGTGGTGCCGCATTGTCCGCCGCGCCGGAGGGCCACCGCAACTCCAGATCCTTGATCGGCCCGAGATCGGCATGTTGCGTACCGGTCTCCGGATTGACGTAGCTCGACCCGCGTGCCGAGGCGACACGCACTCCCGAGGCCCCGAAGGGCAACTCCACCTGCAACTCAGACCGGGCTACCGGCGGCACCGTCAGTCGCAGCATCCGCTCGCCCGGCTCCTCGCGGGTCTCAGGGCGCAGCACCAGTTCCAGCGGGCAGGTCCCCGCCTCAGTCACTGGCAGTGT
>DAISIS010000440.1:0-4892 GCA_036821925.1 Pirellulaceae bacterium | reverse complement strand
GATCGTCGCGGCAGCCAACGCCACATAGAGTCGCCGCGGCGATCCGGCGTCCGGTGGAGGCTCCGATCGCGTCCCGAACATGAATGCGATTCTCCGTCGCGAACGAGTGGTGGTCTTATGCCCCGCGAGATAGACAATTGTTTCGCGCAGGACTCAAGGCGACTACAGCTTT
Organism: Pirellulaceae bacterium; assembly: GCA_036821925.1. Taxonomy (GTDB): domain Bacteria; phylum Planctomycetota; class Planctomycetia; order Pirellulales; family Pirellulaceae; genus JAAYDI01. The sequence goes on along the minus strand of DAISIS010000440.1, from coordinate 4,720 downwards.
CGCTTCCGGCATGCGCAGATGGGGCGCAGCGCATCCCGCCAAACGCCTGACGTGGCCCCGCGGCGTGGACCGCCGCGACACCTGCGCGGCGACCCTGTCGATTCCACCCCTTTATTGCACGCTCGCCGCCCGCAGACTGTCAAGCGCAGCCTCTGAGCATCTGGGGGGGAGGGGGACTCCCCGCCGGCGACCCGCCGGTCACTGGGCCAGGATCCAGGCCAGCAGACCTTTCTGCAGGTGCATGCGGTTGGCGGCCTGGGGCACGACGATGCTTTGCGGCCCATCGATCACTTCGTCGGTGACTTCTTCACCGCGGTGGGCGGGCAGGCAGTGCATGAAGCGGGCCCGGCTGGGAGCGGCAGCCATCAGTTCACCGTTGACCTGATAGGGTCGGAGCACGGCGACGCGTTGCTGCCGCTCTGCCTCCTGACCCATGCTCACCCACACGTCGGTATACACGCCGTCTGCGTCGCGCAGGGCTTCCAACGGGTTGGTGGTGACCTGCAGGTCGAGGCGTGGGTGGTGCTCTTCGAGCAGCTTGAGGAACGCGGTGTCGAACTGGTAGTCGGCCGGGGCGGCGATGGCGAGCCGCACCTGCAGGTGCGCGCAGGCGATCGCCAGGCTGCGGGCCACGTTGTTGGCGTCGCCGACGTAGGCCAGTTTCAGGCCGGCGAGTCGGCCGTGGACTTCCAGCAGGGTGAACAGATCGGCCAGCGCCTGGCACGGGTGGTACCGATCGGTCAGGCCATTGATGACAGGACACGAGGCGTGTGCGGCCAGTTGTTCGACGCGGGCATGTTCTTTGGCGCGGCACACCACGACGTCGACGTACTGGGTCAGCACACGGGAGAAATCGGCGGCCGATTCGCGTTGTCCCCAGCCCACATCCGCGCCCAGGTACATGGTGGTGCCGCCCAGGTGGGCGAAGGCGGTCTCGAAGCTGACCCGCGTGCGGAGGGACGGTTTTTCGAAGAGCAGCGCCTGGACATGTCCGGCGAAGCGTGGTTCGCGGACACCGCTGGCGTGCGCCTTCTTGAGTGTGGCAGCCAGGGCGAAGATCGCTTCGATTTCGCTGGTGGAAAGGTCAAACAGGGTGAGTACATGTCGCATGTCCGCCAACCCCTTTCGTGGCAAGGAACTTCGGCTGCCGCCCAACCCGGCGGCCCTCCGGCCCGCTGGTCGCGGTAATGTCCCGTTTCAGGCTGAGACGCTCTGGAGCGCGGCGGCCAGGATGTCACACCCCTGGTCCACCTGTTGCGGCGTCAAGGTCATGGCTGGCAGCAGCCGGATGACCGTGTTGTGCGTGCAGTTGACCAGCAGCTGCCGCTGCAGACAGGCCTCCACAACCGGCCCGCCGTTGATAGTCAGTTCGAGTCCGATCATCAGTCCGACCAGCCGCACTTCGCGGATCAGCGGACAGGTCGCCTGCAGCGCTTCAAGGCGGGTCCGGAACTGGGCGCTGATCTGTTGCGCGTGTTCCAGCAGGTGATCCTGCTCGATCGTTTCGAGCGTGGCGATCCCCGCGCAGGCGGCGATGGCGTTGCCGCCGAACGTGCAGGCATGCATGCCCGGCCGCAGACTCGGCGCGATCTCCCGCGTGGTCAACAAGGCGCCTCCCGCCAGCCCGCCGCAGATGGCTTTGGACAGTGTCATCACGTCGGGGGTCACGCCGAAGTGCTGGTAAGCGAACCACTGGCCGGTCCGCCCGCACCCGGTCTGCACCTCGTCGAAGATCAGCAGCAGCTCGTGTTCGTCGGCCAATTGCCGCAGGCCCGCCAGGAACTCGCGGGACGGAATCCGGACCCCCCCTTCCCCCTGGATCGGCTCAATCATGAGCGCGCACGTTTCCGAGTCGATCAGTTCCGCCACCGCTTCCAGATCGTCGAAGGGCGCGTAGACGAATCCCGCGACGAGCGGACCGAGCCCTTCGTGATATTTGGGCTGCGCCGTGGCGGTGGTGGATCCGAGCGTCCGGCCGTGGAAGCTCCCTTCAAAGGTGATGATCTTGTACTTGTCCTTGGGCGTATGCAGGCGGGCCAGTTTGATGGCCGCCTCGTTCGCCTCGGTCCCCGAATTGCAGAAGAAAGCCTGCCCGCCGAAGCTGCGCTGCGACAGCATCTGGGCCCACCGCCCCTGCAGTTCCGTGTGCCAGGTGTTGGGCACGTGCACGAGGGTCGCCACCTGCTGCTGCACCGCCTGGACCACGCGGGGCGGACAATGCCCGAGCAGGTTGCAGCCCCAGCCGCAGAAGAAGTCGAGATAGCGGTTCCCTTCGCTGTCCCACACGTAGCAGTTTTCGCCGCGCACCAGATTCACCGGGTATCGCCGATAGTTGGGAATCACGTACCGGCCAAACAGTTCCACGGTCTCCGCAGAACTCAACGACTGCTTGTGAGCCATCGTGTCATCCTTTCCAGCCATCCGAAAAACATCGCTTCTCTGTCCGCCGGCCGGGTCATCCGGCCTGCTCCCCGCCCCCCGCGCCGCGGCGGTTCAGCCGCGCGGTTCATCCCGGACGATCTGCGTGCCGACACCGCGCGTGGTGTAGATCTCCAGCAGCAGCGAGTGCCGCAGGCGACCGTCAATGATGTGGACCTTGTGCACGCCCCGCTCGAGCGTTTCCAGGCAGGCCTCCACCTTGGGAATCATGCCGGCTTCGATCGTGCGGTTGTGGATCAGCTCGCGGGCCTCCCGCGCGCTCAACGAATGGATCAACGACTCGGGGTCACGTTTGTCGCGCCGCACTCCGTTCACGTCGCTCAGATACACCAGCTTCTCGGCGCCGAGCGCTTGCGCGACGGCGGTGGCCGCCGTGTCCGCATTGACGTTGTACTTCTGCCCCTGCCGATCGATGCACATCGACGGGATCACCGGCACCTGGCCGGCATAGCATAGATTGTCGATCACCGTCCGATCCACGCGCGTCACGGTCCCCACAAACCCCAGATCGATCGGCTGCCCGTCGTCTCCTGCGAGCTCCATGCGCTGGCCGAAGAGCACGTTGGTGGTGCGGAAGTTGAGATTCATGGCGCGGCCGCCGAGCGACTCGATCTGGCGGGCGAGATACTCATTCGTCTCGATCGCCAAGACCTGTTCGACGATCTGCAGGGTGGCCGCATCCGTATAGCGGCGTCCCTGCACGAAACGGGCCTGAATCCCGGCCGCCTCCATCGCCCGACTGATGGCCGCTCCCCCCCCGTGCACGACAACCGGCCGCATGCCCACCGTTTCCATGAAGACGATGTCGAGCAGCACATGGCGCAGCGCACCCTCGTCCTCCATCACGCTGCCACCAAGTTTGATGACCGTGATCTTGTCGCGGAACTGGCGGATCCAGCCCAGGGCTTCCAGCAGCGTGTCCGCTTTGGCAATGGCTTCTTCCAAGGACGTGGCCTTCCCACCGAAAGGGCCAGCCGGTGGCCCGAGTCTGGATGTAGGAAAACCGATGATTGTAGGGGCCGGCTTGGCACCATGTCAACGCGCACGGGGCCAGAACGGGGCCGCTTCCGGCCGCGCCCCACTGGCACGGGGCGGTAGTTCGTGCCAAGATAGATGGTAGGCCGTGCGGACAGCCGACTGCTGTCCGGGTTCCTGTCTTCGTCCTTTCTGGCGCGTGACTCCATGAGCAAACGACTGGCAATCATTCTGGCCGCCGGCAAAGGCACCAGAATGAAATCGGACCTGCCTAAAGTCCTCTGTCCCGTCCGCGGTCGCCCGATGGTCGAATATGTCGTCGAGACGCTGCGCGGCGCGGGGGTCGATCACCTGCTGGCCGTCGTCGGCTTCCGCGCCGACCTGGTCCGCGAGGCGCTCGGCAAGTACCCGGACGTGGAGTTCGTGGAGCAGACCGAGCAGCTGGGGACCGGGCACGCGGTGAAGATGTGCCGGCCGCAGCTCGCCCGGCACGCGGGCCCGGTCGTGATCGTGGCCGGGGACTCCCCGCTGACCCAGCCGGAGTCGGTCACCGCGCTGTTCCAGGCCTTCGAGACCCACCAGGCGGCCTGCGTCCTGGGCACACTCCACAAGGACGACCCCGCCGGACTGGGTCGCATCGTGCGGGATGACCGCGGCGGTTTTGCGGCGATCGTGGAAGACAAGGATGCCACCAGCGCGCAGCGGGCCATCACGGAGGTCAATATGAGCACGTATGTGTTCGATGCGGCCCAGCTGGTCCGCGCGCTCGACGCCCTGCAGAACACCAACCGCCAGCACGAGTACTACGTGACCGACTGCCCGGGGATCCTGAAATGGTGGGGCCAAACGGTGCTCGCCTTGCCGGTCCTCAAACCGTGCGAAGCGCTGAGCATCAACACCTTTAACGACCTGGCAGTCGTCGAGGCGGCCATGGAGAGAATGGGGCTCTAGATGCAGAGTCGAGAACTGAAGATTTTCAGCGGCCAGGCCAACCCGTCGCTGGCGCACGCGATCTGCGGGTTCCTGAACCTCCCGCTCGGGTCCATTTCGCTCGGCAAATTCCCTGACGGTGAGAACTACTGCAAGATCGAGGAAGATGTGCGCGGCCGGGATGTGTTTCTCGTCCAGCCCACCTGCCCGCCCGTGAACGATAACCTGATGGAGCTGTTGATCATGATCGACAGCTGCAAGCGGGCCAGCGCCACACGGATCACCGCCGTGATTCCCTATTTCGGCTACGCCCGCCAGGATCGCAAGGACGAAGGGCGCACGCCGATCACGGCCAAACTGACCGCCAACCTCATCA
>DAISIS010000439.1:0-4939 GCA_036821925.1 Pirellulaceae bacterium | reverse complement strand
GGGCTGCTCGAAAGCACCATCGTCTGGTGCAGCGGCGAGTTTGGCAGGACGCCGCAAGTGCAGTGGGAAGCGCCGTGGAACGGCGGCCGCAACCACTTCGGTGCGGCGTTCTCGACCTTGGTCGCCGGCGGCGGCTTCCGCGGCGGCGCGGTGGTCGGCGCGTCCGACTCCCGCGCGTCGGAAGTGGCCGATCGGCCGGTCTACCCGTGGGACATGATCGGCAGCATGTACGAGCTGCTGGGCATCGATCCCGAGGGGGCGATTGCGCATCCACAGGGCATGGATGTCGCCTTGCTGCCCAAGGCGAGCGACGGGGTCGAAGTGGGTGGGCGACTGAAAGAGATCATGTGAGCCCGCGCGGGAGGACAGCATGCGACGACAGCGACTGCCCGGCCTGACCGCCAGCGCCCTCCTGTGGCTCGCCGGCGCTGTGGCACTCCCTCTGCCCTCGGCTCAGGCGCAGAACGAACCGCATCTGGGGTACATCTATCCGGCCGGCGGCCAGGCCGGGACGGCGGTCCGCGTCACGGTCGGCGGGCAGTACCTCACCGATACGGCCCAGGTGCTGGTGACCGGAGAAGGAATCCAGGCGACGATCGGCAAACACAAGAAGCCGCTCAATGAAGGCCAGGCCAGCCAGGTGCGCGAGAAGATCGATCTGGTGCGCGACAAGTTCAAGGCGGCGGGCAAGGAGTTCAACCTTCGCACGCGGAGCGGAGCTTATGCCGAGGCCCTCACGTCGTTGCAGGAACTGGGGGTCACCGAAGAGACGCTGACGCTGCTGGACGAATTCGAACAGCAGCAGAACGATGTGAAGCGGCAGCTGAATCCGGCGATCGAAGAGACGATCATCCTGGACCTGAAGATCGAGGCCGCCGCGGCGGCCGGACGGCGCGAAGTCCGACTCAGGACGGCGGCCGGCGTCTCCAACCCGATCGCGTTCCACGTGGGAATGCATCCGGAGTTCCTAGAGCAGGAGCCCAATGACGCCCAGGCGGGCGAAAGCGTCGCCCCGTCGCTCCCCGCCGTCCTCAACGGCCAGATCCTGCCGGGGGATGTTGACCGCTTCCGGTTCACGGCCAGGAAGGGGGAGAAGCTGGTCCTGGTCGTCCTGGCCCGGCAACTGGTCCCGTACCTGGCGGACGCGGTGCCCGGCTGGTTCCAGGCGACGCTCGCGCTCTACGATGCGGACGGGCGCGAAGTGGCCTTTGCCGATGACTATCGGTTTCATCCGGATCCGGTTCTCTTCTACCGCGTGCCTCAGGATGGCACCTACGAACTCGAGATCCGGGACTCGATCTATCGTGGTCGCGAGGACTTCGTGTACCGGATCACGGCGGGCGAGTTACCGTTTCTGACCCACGTCTTCCCGCTGGGAATTCAGACGGGGCAGTCCGGCACAGTGGAAGTCTACGGCTGGAACCTGCCTGTCGAGACCGTCTCGTTCGATGCCACGGACAAGCAGCCGGGCCGCTATCCGCTCTCTGTCGAGGGCCGGCAGTTCACGTCGAATCAGGTGCCGTTCACGGTCGATGCGCTGCCGGAGCTCCGCGAACAGGAGCCGAACAACGACGCCGCCAGCGCTCTGCTGCTCAAGCCCCCGGTCATCGTCAACGGGCGCATCGACCAGCCGGGTGACTGGGACGTGTACCGCTTCGACGGCCGGGCGGGGGGCCAGGTGATTGTGGAGGTGCTGGCCCGGCGCCTCGAGTCACCGATGGATTCGGTGCTCAAGGTGACCGATGCCGACGGCCAGCAGTTGATGCTCAATGACGACTGTGAAGATCTTGCTTCCGGGCTCACGACACATCATGCCGATTCGCAGCTGCATCTGACGTTGCCCGCGGACGGATCGTTCTTCATTCACGTCGGCGACACGCAGAATAAGGGGGGCCCCGAGTATGCCTATCGGCTGCGCGTGAGCGCTCGGCGTCCGGATTTTGAGCTGCGCGTCGTCCCCTCGGCGATCAGCGCCCGGCCCGGTTCGGCTGTCCCCGTCACTGTCCACGCAGCGCGCCGCGACGGATTCGATCAGGACATCCGGCTGAGCCTGAAGGACCCGCCGGCCGGCTTCACGCTCGGCGAGGCCTCAATCCCGGCCGGCCAGTCCAAGACGCAGGTCAATCTGACGGTGCCGGCCGAAGCGCGCGACGAACCGTATGTGCTGCAGTTGGAGGGGCGCGTCGACATGCGCGGACGCGAAGTCGTGCGGGCCGGCGTGCCGGCCGAGAACATGATGCAGGCCTTTGCCTATTTCCACCTCGTGCCGGCCGAGGATCTGGTGGTGTATGTCACCAGCCAGGCGGCACCGCACGCGGCGGTCGCCGGGCAGCCAGCGGGCAAGCCGCCCGCGAATCTGCTCAAGATTCCCGCCGGAGGCATGGTGCGTTACCCGTTGACCATCCCCAACCGAACCAGCATGGAGGGGGTGAGCGTGGAGTTGAGCGAGGCGCCGGCCGGCGTGTCCCTGGTGCGTGTCATTCGCAATCCGGGAGGCCTGGTGATGCTGATCTCGGCCGACGCGGAGACCGCCAAACCGGGACTGCAGGGCAGCCTGACCTTGAATGTCTTTGCCCAGGCCCCGGCCCCGGGCGGCTCCCGTGCCAAGCGACGCATCTCGCTCGGCACGTTCCCGCCTGTGCCGTTTGAGGTGGTCGAACGCTAGGGCGGCCGCGGGGCACAGCGGCGTCGCGGCACGCGTCATCTGGTCCGGCCCCGGCGTCAGTTCGCCGCGCTCGCTGCGCCGGGCGCCAGGCGGATCGCGGACACGTCGTGCTGGGTCGGGAAGTAGAGAATTCCATCCTGCCAGGCGGGCGTGATCGGAGTGGAGCGTGCGCGGCCTTGCGCGACCAGTGTCTTCTCGCGGCTGGCGCGAAATACCCACAGGCGGTTCTTCTCGTTGGCGATGTACACCAGCCCATGCGCGACACACGGCGTCTGGCACCACACGCCACCGACCAGGTCATGTTGCCAGCAGTGCTCGCCGGTAGCGGCGTCCAGGCAGTGGAGCAGACCAGAGTAGTCGGCGATGAAGACCAGTCCCTCGTGGATCACGGCATCGGTGATCGTGCGATGCACCTGCCGCGACTCCCAGACCAACGTGCCCGTGGCCCCATCGAGGCACGACAACGCCCCCTGCCCTGGCCCGTGGATCGGGCTCTGGCCAATGGCCACATAGATGCGGCCACCGTGCACGACCGGCGTCGAGATGATCTCACTCGGCCCATCTGCCGTGAGCTTGTTCCAGCGCGCGTAGGCAATGGGCTGTCCGTCACGCACGCGGTAGTCGTAGGGGCAGCAGTCGTATTGCCACACAACTTCCAGCGTCTGGACCGCGCCCGCCGGCGGCGCCGCCGCCAGCGGCCGGAAGGCCCGCAGGATCCCGTCGCCGCCGCCGAACAGGATGACCGGCCGGCCGGCGAACTCGGCGGCCACCGGTGACGACCACGTGCCGTGCAGGATGCGGTCGCCAATGATCGCGCCGTCGGTCGCCGCCAGCTGGCCCGTGTGCTTGTCGAGCGCGATCAGACTGGAGCTTGCGGCCGGGGGACCTGCGCGTGCGTGTCGTCAACACCGTTGGACGTGCAGGCGTACACGAAGTCCCCGCAGAGCGTGGGGGAACTCCCGCACACGTCGTGCGGGACAACTCCCAGCTGCTCGAGCATGTTGAACTGCCAGATGATGTCCCCGTCGGTCGGTTGCAGGCTGTAGTCGCTGTCCGCGGAGATCCCCATGTAGGTCTTCTCATCGGTCTGCGGGCCATCGTTGCCGTTCGCCTGCCCGTCCCGGTCCAGGCACAGCACGTCCCCACGCGGGCTGACCACGTACAGACGCTGGCCGTCGACGGCGGGCGAGGAACAGATGCCGCAGTTCCACTGATCAAAGTGAAACGGCGGGATGACCCCCGGCATGTAGCGCGGAATCGGCAGCTGCCAGACGAGCGTACCGCGATCCCGGTCCAGACACATCAACAGCCCGCCCCCGGTACTCTTGACCATCGGATGGTCGATGTTGGCGTCGTTGGTGCCGACGTACAGCCGTGGGCCGTCCACCCGCGGGACCGTGTAGACATGGTCTCCGAGCGGGATTCTCCACAGCACCTCGCTCCCGGCAAACACGCCCTGGGCGCACGCCGCCGCGGGAAGGGCGGTGAGCAGGCAGAGGAGCAGGAGGCCGCGTACCGTCCGGGAACCGGCCGCTGAGAACCGACGTGGAACCGACATGAGTGATCTCCAGATGGTGTCCGCAGGGGTGATGCGTATGGCGAGGCCTCTGTGCCGATGCGCTACCAGGTTTCGTGATGTACGGCTTCGGCGCGGTACCGCGTCCGGGGCGCAGGTGACTCGGCCGGCCAGCCCAGCGCAATGACGGCGACCGGAATCACCTGCTCGGGCACCGTCAGCAGCTGGCGGATGTGGGCGACGCGGTCTTCACGCGGATGCACGCCGAGCCAGCAGCCGCCGAGCCCCAGCGCCTGGGCGGCCAGCAGCAGGTTCTCGATCGCCGCCGAACAGTCCTGCAGCAGGTACGACAGCTGGCGATCGTGCGCTCGCGTCAGATCGCCGCAGACCACAATGCCCACCGCGGCGTCGGCGAGCAGTCCGCCGTTGGGCAGCCCGCTGGCGATGCGCGCCAGTGTGCTGCGCTGGCGGATCACAATGAACTCCCACGGATCTTTGGCCACAGCGGACGGGGCCGCCATCGCCGACTCGAGCAGATCCTGTACAAGCTCCGGGTCGACCTCCGTGGGCTGATACGCCCGCACGCTGCGGCGCGAAAAGATGAAGCTCAGTTTGTTGTTCATAGAAGGCATCCTGGATGGCAGAGAGACCGGTCGCGTCGCCGTTCAGGGGGCATCCCTCTTGCCTGATCGGCCCCTGCCCGCCGGACGACCGCTGGTATCGTGATTGTGCCACAAACAAGGCCCGCCCCCAACCGG
>DAISIS010000438.1:0-4940 GCA_036821925.1 Pirellulaceae bacterium | reverse complement strand
GACGAAATGGCGACGCACGTCGAACGCGCCTGTGCCCAGCTGGCGCAGGCGTCCCGCGGCGGCGGGAACCGCACCGGTTTCACCCCCTCCATCGCCTCCTGAGACGCGCTCAGGCCTCCTGAGACGCGAGTGTACGGATGCGATACGCTCCGCCCCGCGCATGGCCCGACCGCCAACCGGCTGCGCGCGGTGCGCCCGCCCCAATATGCCGCCGGCAATCGCGCCGAATTCTCTGCTCTACCGGCCGCCCCGATCGCTCCCCTGCCCACGCCGCAGCGAGGGCCACATGCGCGGCCGGCCCCGCGATGGAGATCACCCATCAGAGGCGTGACTGCGCCGTAAGTCGCTCTGTGAAGAACAGTTGGGATCAGCGGTGGAATCCCGCCGGAGCGGGATCCAGACGGCCGGCGCGGTGTCGATCAGACGGGCTGCGCCAATCCTGCCACGTGGGGCAAGACGTTATCTGCGAACGACTTCCTACGACTCTTGAGAAGTCGCATTTTCGTTGCAATAGGTTTGGCCGTAATTACAATCCAACTTATGTGGCGTGCATGACGCGACAGAATTGCCTGATTTTCCTATAGCACCCAGTTGATACTGCTGGCGTGTGGCCGTTTTGGTGTTTGCCCGCAGCCGTCGTGGGCCGGCTCCGGGTGCGGTGGGCGTTCATAAGCGGGTTTGTCGCCTCCAGTTGCTCTCTGAGAGAATTCGCACTGTCGTTTGTTGAGGGGTTGGTATATGGCCATCCGGCGATCGCACAAGTTATGGAAGTCAAGGAAGTTCCGTCGCAGTTCGAGCTTGCGGGCTCTTCGCCGCTCGGAGCGTGGTTTGCGGATCGAGACCCTTGAGGACCGCCGGCTGATGGCGCTAGGGCCGCAGCTGATCGGAGTGCTGCCCAATGCCGGGTCGCTGCTTGTGGAGGGCGACATCCGCAACGTGGCGCCACAGGAGCTGCTGTTCAAGTTCGACGAGAGCCAGGTGTTTGCCGACAGCCCGGCGACGCTGCAGAAGGCGTTTCAGATCACGCGTGCCGGCGGGGACGGCGTGTTCGGGGACGTGGTGGACGGGATCGGCGACGACGTGGTGGTGACGCCCGGGTATGTGGGGCTGGTGACCGGCACGACGAACCAGCTCGTGTTGCGGTTCCAGGACCGGCTGGTGGACGATCACTATCGTCTGGTGGTTAAAGGGACGGGGGTCGATGCGCTGCGCAACACGTCCGGCATGGCGCTGAACGATCTGACGGACGACAGCGTGGACAACGGTGCGGACTATCGTCTGAACTTCGAACTGGATCTTGGTGCGCAGATTGTGGCGGTGGTTCCGCAGCCGATCCATCGCAACGCGAATGGCACGCTGTCGCAGGACCGCAACAAGATCGTCGTGTACTTCAACGACGACGATCTGTTTGTCCAGAACGGCACGGGGGGAGCCCCCACCACCGCTTCGGCCGAGAATCCGGCTTTCTATCAGTTGATCCTGACGCGCGATACGGTCAGCAATCAGGACGACGTGAAGTTCAATCCGACGAAGGTGCAGTATGACCCGGCCACCGACCGGGCGGTGCTGACGTTTGGCCAGGCGGCGAGCCTGGAGGGGCTGGCCGGGCCCGGCACGTTCCGGCTGCGGATCGGGACCGACGAGTCGATACCGGCGGTGCCGGTGGAAGTGTCGTTGACGAGCGAGCCGGGATCGAGTTTTGACACGGCGATTGACCTGTCGTCCGACTTCGACACCGATCAGGCCAGCAGCGTGATAGTGTCCCAGCAGATCGTGTCGACCGACTATCTGCTGGATTTTCCCGGTGCGGTGGATGAGCCGGGCAATCGTTCGATTCCGGTGCAGGGGCCGTACTATCCCTATCACGACGTGTGGGCCGCCACGCTCTACGACGCCGACCTGCTGGGCAAGGACCCGCTGGGTGAGGGGATCACGAAGGCCTACTACAATTTCCAGAGCTTCTACGGATTCGACCCGGAAGGGAACGCGCTGCGCAACCAGATCACGGAGAGTCAGAAGCAGCGGGCGCGCGAGATCTTCGAACTCTACGGTGAGTACCTGGGGATCGACTTCGTCGAGACGGCCGCGCTGGGGATGACGATCGTCACGGGGGACCTGCGGGCGATCGAGCCGACGGTCAACACGCAGACGGTGATTGGTCTGGCGGAACCGAAAGACCTGGAAGGCCGCGCGATCATCAATGCGGGTGTGAACTGGAGCGATCGGTTCGGGGACACCTGGTTCCAGACGGCCATGCACGAGATCGGTCAGCTGCTGGGGCTCAATCTGACCGACGAGTTGCCGCCGATCACGATCATGAACGGCGAGGCGATCCTCAATTTCGACAACGTGCCAGAACCGGACTTCCCGGGCCAGCATGACATTGTGCACGGCCAGCACCTGTTCCGCCCGGAAAACAAGGACATCGACCTGTATCGGTTCGAGTTGCAGACGAGCGGCCTGTTCGTTGCCGAAACGCATGCCGAGCGGTTGCCCACCTCCAGCCTGCTCGACACGCACATCCGGATCTACAAGCAGACGCTCACCGGCATCGAGGAAATTGCGCAGAACGACAACTACTTTAGCAAGGACTCCTATGCGTCCCTGTCGCTCGATGCGGGGGTCTACTTCATTGGCGTCAGCGCCAGTGGCAATGACGACTATGATCCCGAGATCGAGGATTCCGGCATCGGCGGGACGAGCGAGGGGGACTATCAGTTGCGGCTGAATTTCCGCCCCGGCGCGACGCGCAGTATCACGGACCAGGACAATCGGTCCCTGGGCGGGACGCGGCTCGATGGCGATCTGAACGGGATCGCGGGGGGAGTGTACGACTTCTGGTTCCGCGCTGCGGCGCCCAAGGGCGAAGCCGCGCCCGGCCAGCCGCGGACGATCTATGTGGACAAGAGCGCGAACATCGGGGTGGGAACGCTGCAGGCTCCCTACGGCAGCCTGGCCTATGCCACCGCCAACGCGGTGGCGGGGGACATCCTCCGGGTGGTCGGCAACGGGGGGCTCGACAACGACATCACGACGGTGGCGGACAATCGGGCGTATGAGATCGGTTTCGGCAACCTGCCCAACAACATCCTGTCCGACGGTGCCGAACTGGTCGTGCCCAAACTCGTCACGCTGATGATCGACGAGGGGGCCATTTTCAAGTTGAAGGATTCGCGGATCGGGGTCGGCAGTCCGAGCCTGTCGAAGGATCTGTCGGCCGGTGCGATCCAGGTGCTGGGTACGCCCGATCTGAGCGTCATCTTCACTTCGTTCCAGGACCAGCAGACGGGGATCGACACCGATCCGCTCGTGACCACCCCTGCCGCCGGCGACTGGGGAGGCATCGTCATCCGCAACGACCTGGATCGTGCTGAGAACCGCTTCCTGTGGGATGAGCACGGCATCTTCCTGAACTATGTCAATCACGCCGACATCCGCTACGGCGGCGGCAACGTGAAAGTGGACGGTGTCCAGCAGATCGTCAATCCGATCAGTCTGAGTGAAGCGGCGCCGACGATCTCGTTCAACAAGATCACCAAGAGCGCGGACGCGGCGATCTCGGCCGACCCCAACAGCTTCCTGGAGTGGAACTATCACAGTCCGCGGTACCAGGGGGATGCCCCCTTCACGACCGACTACACGCGCGTCGGGCCCGACATCGATTTCAACAGGATCGTCGAGAACACGACCAACGGGTTGTTCATCCGCGTGACGACGCCGGCGGGCACCGCGACCAAACCGCAGACGGTGACGGCCCGCTGGGACGACACCGACATCGTCCACGTGCTGGCTCAGACCCTGTTCATTCAGGGCACCCCTGGTGGTCCGATCCTGGAGGAGTCCCTGCCGCCGTCGGAGTTGATCAGCCTGGCCGAACTGCCGGGCGGGAACCTTGCCGCCGGCCTCTACAACTACAAGCTCGTGTGGGTGGATGCCAACGGCAACGAGAGCCTCGCTTCCATCCCCACCCGGACGCTGGAGGTGGCGGACGGCAGTCGGATCCAGCTGACGCAGCTGCCGCCGGCCCCCACGGGATTCGTCGCCCGCCGGCTGTATCGCAGCGAGAGCGACGGGCTGCCGACCGGCGAGTACCGCCTGGTCGCGCAGCTCAACACGTCGTCCACCACCTACACGGATGTCGGCAACCCGGGAGGGAATCTGCTGGATCAAAGCGGCGCAGCGGCGAACCTGCGGCGCGCACGGCTGGATGCCAGCCTGGTGATCGATCCCAACATCATCGTCAAGCTGGTCGGGGCCCGAATTGAAGTCGGCGTGGGAGCCCAACTGGTCGCCGAGGGGCGCGACGGGCAACAGGTGATCTTCACCTCGAAGATGGACGACAAATTCGGTGCGGGAGGCACCTTTGACACGGGGAACGACGGCGCTGCTGTGGCGGCGGCCCCGGGCAACTGGGGGGGCATCTTCGTGAGCCCGACGGGCAGTGCGAGCATTGACTACGCGCTGTTCACGTTCGGCGGAGGAGAGGTGCCGGTCGAGGGTTCGTTCGCCGGATTCAACGTGCTGGAAGTGTACCAGGCTGATGTCCGCGTGACCCACAGCATCTTCGAGAAGAACGATGACGGCGTGGGGGGACAGGCCCCGTCGCACCGGTTTGGCCGTGGTTTCAACGACACCGCGACCATCTTCATCCGCGGGGCGCAGCCGGTCATCGTCGACAATATCATTCGCGACAATCTGGGGGCCGCCGTCAACGCGAACGTCAATGCCCTCGATCACTCGCTGGTCAGCGACCCCGGACGCTCCACCGGCCTGCTGGATCGGGCGACGGAAGTACGCGACAACCAGGGCCCGCTGGTGAAGTTGAACAAGCTCGAGAACAACGGCATCAACGGCATGATCGTGCGTGGCGAGACGCTCACCACCCAGAGCGTCTGGGACGACACGGACATCACGCACGTCGTGTTGGACACAATCTACAT
>DAISIS010000437.1:0-4952 GCA_036821925.1 Pirellulaceae bacterium | reverse complement strand
GCGGCAGTTGACGCCCCGCAAGGGCCTCCCCGACGCAGGGATGCGTTCGTGGGGGGGCGGAATGTCTAATGACGAGATACCCAAGCACGAAGGAATGTCTAATGACGAAGTACCCAGGGACGGGGGTGGGGGCATGACGGAGTTGGGGAGCGGCCGACGCTATGACCTGGAAGAACGAACGGCCCGGTTTGCGGAAGCGGTCATAGATTTCGCCAAGACGATCCCAGCCAATCTGATCACGGCGCGCCTGGTGCCGCAACTGGTCGCGTCAGCGACGAGTGTGGGAGCGAACTATTGCGAAGCGGACGATGCGGTGTCGAAGAAGGACTTCCGGCACAAGATCGGCATCTGCAAGAAGGAGTCGCGCGAAACGAAGTTCTTCCTCCGCATGCTGGTCCGCGCAACACCTGAAGCACGGGAGCAGGCTGAACCACTGTGGGACGAAGCGCGCCAACTGCACCTCATCTTCGCCAAAATCTACCGCAGCTCGCCCCCACCATCCCCTTAGTCATTTACCACTTCGCCCTTCCTTCGTCCTTGGGTACCTCGTCATTAGACATTCCCCCCGTGCTTGGGTATCTCGTCATTAGCCCTTCCTTCCGTGCTTGGGTATTTCGTCATTAGACCTTCCTTCCGTGCTTGGGTATTTCGTCATTAGACATTCCTTCCGACGCAAAGAAAAAGGTCATGGTACGTCGCTCCGTCGTCATACCATGACCTCTATCCTGAAACGGGATCACCAGTTGGCCATCCCGCCCTCCCGGTCTCTTGTACTTGTTTTATCGGCTGTGCGGCGCCGGCCGCTGGAGCCGATTCTGGCGGATTTCCAGCGGGCCCCCCCCCAAGAAAAGAAAAACGGGCGGGTCCGCGATGCGGGCCCGCCCGTAGCAGGCTTTCTCTGACAACCCCGAGAATACTCCCCAATACGCTCGGGTAGCCAGGAAAGTGGTGTTAATACGTAGATGAATAAAGTGCTGGCGTTGCTGCCCGCGTCATTGCCGAGCGACGTATGGCTGGGTACGCAACGTCGTTCGGCAATGGCCGCGAGGCAGACAACGCTCTGTGGCCTATCGCGGCAGCGCTCCCACCCGTTTCTGCATCCAGCCGCGGCGCGACGACGTGCTGGTTGCCGGCGTCGGCTCGGGTGGAGCAGGTGGCGGAGCGGGCACCGGCTGGACCGCTTCGTCCGGTACGGCCGGGCTGGGCTCGGCTGGCGGAACGGCTTGCTGCAGAGTTGCTTCGTCCGGTTCGAACATTGTGGGGGCTGCACAGTCACAGTCGCAGGACGGGACGGTGCAGCAGTCGGACCGGTGGAAGCGGGCTCGGAGAGCCTGCCAGTAGTAGCCGCTCAGCAGCGGTGGTGCGCACCGCGCGCGACATCCACAGTCTTCGAAACGTGGATAACGTGTAGACGGCCCACATGCGGCGGCTGACCCGCAACACCGGTTCTTGTCTGCGCAGTAGGTCTCCCAGAGTGGGCCGAATCCTCCGAATTGCTCCGCGCAGCAATTGTTATCGCCGAACTGGTGTTGCATCGCGTGGCCGCGATACGCGGCGTACCGGGGCCGGCCGCACGCAGACTGCTCTGGGCACGCCGAACTGCTGATGGTCCACGCCTCGTCCTGGATCAGCGCCGGCCCGTCCAGGTTCATGTCGGGCGGTACGGGCGCTGGATCGTCCTGCGGACCGGCCGCGTACGTTGCAGCTACGCACGCGAGACTCAACAGCAGAGAGAGAGCGAAATGTCCATACATAATCGACTCCTTCGTGGGATAGGCTACGTGCCTGTCAGGTGTGTGAGATAGACGATCGTGCCTGCAACGGCTGCCTGTCAGGCTGGAACCCTATCCCACTGGGCAGGTGGGACGGAGATCAGGTTAAAACCCAAGTTCGTGGAAACCTGATCCACTTAGCGCACGCGTAAGGGTGTGTCGTGGCGGGTGTCCTGATATCCGTCTACGCAAACATGCCCTGCAGTTTGTGGCAAGGCAAATCGCTATGTGGTTTTTTTTCCACATCGGCGTTCGGGCCGCACCCGGCAGGACGCTGCATCTTCTGGCTGCCGATGGACTTGTGGCGCGCCTGCACGCCGCCCGGCGGATGTCGCGAAATCGCCTCGTCCCGTCCCCGCCGTGGCGGCGCGTGCGTGCGGGTTCTGCGGACCGTAGCGGCTTACACCGGGCGCCGCGCGCCGGTGGGGTGCCCGCAGGGCCACTCACTCGGTAGACTGTGCGGTGTTCTCGGTGTGTTTGTTTTGGGGAGTGAATTGCCATGTTTCAAGCCGTGTCAGCTGTTCGCCTGAGCGTTGTGATTGCCTGCGTCTTCCTGCTGTTGGGAACACCCGGTTGCCGCCCGGCATCCAGTACGACCGGGCCGAAAACGCCGGCCGCGAAGGGGGCGGACGCGACCCGGCCGGCCGCGGCGGATGAGGCCGGTGCGAGCGCTCCGGATGCGCCTGCCCAGGCGGATGATCCTCAGGCGGTGGAAGCGCTGGATGCGGCTGGCGGAGTGCAGAAGGACGCGCAGGGCACGGTGACCGGCCTGATCCTGGCCGGCCCCAACGTGACGAACGATGTGCTCAAGCACCTGGCAGGCACGCCGCACGTCAAGACGCTTGACCTGAGCGAAAGCAATATCAACGACGAAGGGCTGCAATACGTCGGCAAGCTCCAGGACCTCGAGACGCTCACCCTGGTACGCGTGGACGTGAGCGACGCGGGGCTGGCTCACCTGGCCGGGCTCAGCAACCTGCAGCGCTTGACGCTCACCCGGTGCTCCAAGGTGACCGATCGCGGACTGGAACACGTGAGCAAGTGCCAGAAGCTCCGGCTGCTCGACCTGCGCGGCTGCACCCGCATCACGGAAGCCGGCATGCAGCAGGTCGGGAAACTGACGAATCTCGTCAGTCTGAAAGTGGTGGGCGACGGGATCACCGACGCAGCGCTCGCCCATGTGAAAGGACTGACCAAGCTCAAGTCGATCGGTCTGGACGACTGCAAGGCGCTGACCGACGCGGGGCTGGAAGTGCTGGCCGGACTGAGCAACCTGGAGGAGGTCTATCTGTTTCGCACACAGATTGGCGACGCGGGGCTCCAGCACCTGGCCGGATTGACCAAGATGCGGCGCCTGGTGCTGCGCGACACCAAGATCCGCAACGAAGGCCTGGCTGCACTCGAAAACATGAAGGACCTGGAGGTGCTCGACCTGGACGAGTGCCTGTGGATCGACAATGACGGCATGCAGTATCTCAAAGGCCTGGCGAAACTGAAGGAACTGCGGCTGTGGATGACCCGCGTCAGTGACGAGGGGGTGGCAGAGATCGCCACGCTGACCAGTCTCGAGCGGCTGAATCTAGAGAAGACACGCATCAGCGACGAAGGGCTGGCAAACCTCAAGCCGCTGGTGAACCTGGTGGTGCTCGAACTCAGCCA
Source organism: Pirellulaceae bacterium (assembly GCA_036821925.1). Lineage (GTDB taxonomy): Bacteria > Planctomycetota > Planctomycetia > Pirellulales > Pirellulaceae > JAAYDI01. The sequence continues at coordinate 1,521 of DAISIS010000437.1, read as the reverse complement.
GAACGAGATCACCGATGAAGGGCTGCAGCACCTCACTGCGCTGACCAAGCTCCAGGAGCTCGCCGTGGCCTTCTGCAGCGGAGTGAGCGACGAAGGGATCGATGCGCTCAAACAGGCCCTGCCCAGCCTCCAGAAGGTGCAGAAGTGACCAGCACACCGGGGCTCCCCGGCCCCCCGAGTCGTCCGCCTGTGAACGATACCGAAGGTCAGACCTGTGATGCGGACCAGGCCGCAAGCCCGCCGGCGCGGCCGCGGATCTCCCTGCGAGTCCTGCTCGGCGTGGTGCTGGTCATCGGCATGGCCGCCGGCTATATCGCGATGGGACGTCAAAAGGCGCTCAAACAGGCGGAAGCGATCGAGGTGGTGCGGCAGGCTGGCGGGCGCGTGTATCTGGATTACCAGTGGCAGGCCGGCCAGCCGGTGCCCGACGCCCCGCCGCCGTACGCGGCCTGGCTGCGCCGCCTGGTCGGCGACACGATGTTGAACCACGCCGTCGCGGTCGACTTGCGCGGCGCGCAGCTTTCGGAGGCGGTGGCCCGGTCGTTGCTGCTGCTTCCGTACCTCCACCACATCAACGCAGCAGACACGGCGGTTGCAGACGACACACTCGCCCTCTGGCGCCGGATGCCGGGGCTCAAGTCGCTCGATCTGCAGGGCACCGCGATCACCGACGCCGGGGTGGAACACCTGGGGCGCCTGCCGCAACTCACAACACTCTCCCTGGCACGCACTGCCGTCTCCGACCGGTCCGTCCCCACACTCTCACGCCTCCGCCGCCTCCAACAGCTCGACCTTACCAATACCGATGTCAGCCCGGGGGGAATGCGGCGGCTCGGAAGGAATGACGAATGACGAGATACCCAAGCACGGGGGGAATGACGAATGACGAGATACCCAAGTGCGAGGGAATGACGAAGGGCGAATGAGGGGGGTAGGGTCATAGCGCCGGCACAGCCGCATGGCGGCTGCGTCGTGTGGCAACTCGCCGGAAGGCACGCGTGAGCAGCGTTAGGCGACAGGTCTGTCCGCCAGACTCTTCAGCTGCTCGAGCATCTCCTGCAACACTTTCAAGTCGTGCTTGAGACTCTCGCTCGCGTCATACACCTGGCAGCGCCGAATCTCGGGATGCAGCTCCGCAACTCGACTGGCTACCAGGTCCACCAGCAACCGGCATTTCTCTTCGTCGAGGTCCAGGATCATGGCACACCCCCTTTGCTGTTATTCTACCGGTGGAACGTGGTAGGCGAAGAGCGAGAGGAAGGTCTAATGACGAAATACCCAAGCACGGGGGGAATGTCTAATGGCGAAATACCCAAGCACGAGGGAATGACGAAGGGCGAATGACAAGGGTGATGGTGGTGGCGTGAGTGTCTATGGGCCATACACCTACGTCATTACTCATCCCTTCGTGCTTGGGTATTTCGTCATTCGTCCTTCCTTCCGTGCTTGGGTATCTCGTCATTAGACATTCCCCCCGGGCTGACATCGGTATTGGTAAGGTCGAGCTGTTGGAGGCGGCGG
>DAISIS010000436.1:1416-4966 GCA_036821925.1 Pirellulaceae bacterium | reverse complement strand
CGACACGGTGACCGGGAAAACCGGCGAAATCCAGTGCAATCAGTGTGCCAGACCGGGGCCTGGCGTGCGGGCCATAAGTCCTTTTACCATATTGCTTGCCACACGTTCCAGAAGTCAACGGGGGCGGCCGGCGCGGGGCAAGGTGCACGATCGGACGCGGGTATAGAGTGGCTTTTTGCACGATCGCCGCCTACGGTTATGAAGGAGCCCCGGCATGGGGACGGTGGGCCGAAAGTGGAGTGTGGCATGAACATGAGCGGTGTGATGGAATCGCGGCAGCGTGAGGTAGCCATCCTGAATTCGGTGAACGAGGGTGTCTTCACGGTCGATCTCGACTGGCGGATTACGGCCTTCAATCGCGCGGCGGAACGGATCACGGGCGTGACGCGCGACGTGGCGATAGGCAGTCACTGCTGCGATGTCTTCCGCGCCAACATCTGTGAGACCCAGTGTGCGCTGCGACGCACGTTGACCACTGGACAACCGATTGTCAATGCTACGGCGCACATCGTCAACCGGCAGGGTGGGCGGGTGCCGATCCGGATCTCCACGGCGTTGCTCAAGGACGAAACGGGGGCGGTGGTAGGGGGGGTCGAGACGTTTCAGGATCTGACGCGGGTGGAGCAGCTGCAGAAGGAGTTGCAGGCTCGTTACACGTGTGAGGACATCATTGGTCGCAGTCCCGCGATGCTGCGGCTGTTCGAGGTGTTGCCGCAGATTGCGGAGAGCAGCAGCACGGTGCTGATCGAAGGGCCGAGCGGGACGGGCAAGGAGCTCTTTGCGCGCGCGATCCACAATCTGTCGCCGCGCCGGCGGAAGCGGTTCGTGGCGGTCAATTGCGCAGCGTTGCCCGACACGCTGCTCGAGAGCGAGCTGTTCGGCCACAAGGCGGGCGCCTTCACCGACGCGAAGCGGGACAAGCCGGGGCGGTTCGCGCTGGCCGATGGCGGCACGATTTTCCTGGACGAGATTGGCGACATCTCGCCGGCCATGCAGGTGAAGCTGCTGCGGGTGATCCAGGAGCGGGTGATTGAACCGTTGGGCGGGGTGCAGCCGACGCCCGTGAATGTCCGCGTACTGGCCGCCACGAACAAGGATCTGGCCGCGCTGGTGCGCGCGGGCACGTTTCGGGAAGACCTGTACTACCGCGTCCGCGTGATTCATCTGAAGCTGCCCGGTCTGCAGCAGCGCCGTGAGGACATTCCGCTGCTGGTCAGCCACCTGGTCGACAAATTCAACCACCTGCAGGACAAGGACATCGTGGGGGTCTCGGACGAGGTCATGGGGCGGCTAATGGAACACGACTATCCGGGAAACGTCCGCGAGCTGGAGAACATCATCGAGCAGGCGTTCGTATTGTGCAGGGGGGGCGTGATTGAACTGAATCATCTGCCCCACGAGCTGCGCCCGGCGACGACGCGCGGCGGCGATGAGTCCGGGATGATGAGCTTGCAGGCGATGGAGAAGTTCCTGATCTCCGCAGCGCTGCGGCGGCGCCAGGGCAACCGCAAGCAGGCGGCCAGCGACCTGGGCATCAATGTCAGTACGCTCTATCGGAAAATCCGAGATCTGCAGATTCCCCTGCCTGAGAGCGACGGTCGCGGCCGCCGGGGCAGTTGACACGGCTGCCGCGGCAAGGTGGTGGTGATGAGCAGTCATGTCTTTGGCCCGGTGCCCTCGCGGCGGCTCGGGCGGTCACTCGGCATCGATCTCGTGCCGTTCAAAACGTGCTCATACGACTGCATCTACTGCCAGTTGGGACCCACCACCTGCTGCACCGTCGACCGGCAGACGTTCGTCCCGCTCGATGTCATTCTGCAGGAGCTTGAGCAGAAACTGGACACGCAACCCGACTACATCACCCTGAGCGGCTCGGGAGAGCCGACGCTCTTCAGGCCCATCGACCGGCTGATCGCCGGCATCCGGACGCTGACGGCGGTGCCCGTGGCCGTGTTGACAAACGGTTCGCTGCTGCACGACGAGCGGGTGCAGGCGGAACTGGCCGCCGCGGATCTGATCATTCCATCGCTCGATGCCGGCGACGAGGTCACGTTCCAACAGGTCAACCGCCCCCACGCCTCGCTCGATTTCCAGTCCATGCTCGAGGGGCTGGTCGCGTTCCGCCGCCGCTTCCCCGGCCCGTTGTGGCTGGAAGTGTTTCTGCTCGACGGCGTGTCCACCACGCCACAGTCCCTAACCAACATCCGCCGCTGCGTGGATCTCGTGCGACCCGATCGGGTCCAGCTCAATACCGTAGCGCGGCCCCCGGCCGAAGAGACGGCACGCGGGGTGCCCCGCGACCGGCTGGAAGAAATCGCCGCCCTGTTTTCTCCGCCCGCTGAGGTGGTCGCCGAGTTTCACAGTGCGGCGGCCCAGCAGGCGAGCGCCGCCGGGCGCGAAGAAGTGCTGCAGTTGTTGCGCCGACGGCCCTGCGCGGTCGACGACCTGGTGGGCGGCCTCCGCATGCATCGGCACGAAGTGCTGAAATGCCTCGAGCACCTCCAGGCTGACGGCCTGATCGCCTGCACGCAGGTGGCCGGCCGACGCAATTACCGCGCCGCGCAGTAACCCGTCTTCTGCCCCGTGCCCTCCTCCGGCCCTGCCTTACCACACGCCGCCCGCCCCGCGCGCCGACCAGACCGACCCCGCCCGCCTCTGCTCCCGCAAAAAAGACTGCCAACACCGCTTCACCACGGCACCCCCATGCATTGCATTGTGCAATGGTGCGTAACAGTCAATATCGCTATGTTGCACGATTGATGGTGAAGAGCTGTTGCGGTGCATGTGTGTTATCATGTTTGTATTAAAGTGTTTACGATCATGTGTGCAGGTCTGCCAGGGCATGGCATGGAATCTGCTTTCGGATCCATCAGATCCATCAGATCCATCAGATCCATCCGATGCCGCACCGACGGTCGGCGCGGACCGGCCGCGGCAGGCCATCCGGACGTTTCGGACACCCTCAGGAAGCACGCATGAAGGTCGCGGTGCCAGAGTGGCGCGGACGGGTTTCGCCCGTGTTTGACGTGGCGGAGCGGATCGTGTTGGTCGACCTTGCGCGCCCGGAGAGCGACGTGCGGGTCACAGAGGAGCTGGGACGCATGGGGCCGCACGATCGTGTGCGTCGGCTGGCCGAGTTGCAGGTGGACGTGCTGGTGTGCGGGGCGATTTCGTGGTCGCTGGAAGCGTTGATCGCAGCCAGCGGCATCCGGGTGGTCCGGCTCGTATGTGGGGATGTGGACGAGATCGTGCGGGCGTTTCGCGACGGTACGCTCGACGACGAACGGTTTGCCATGCCCGGTTGTTGTGGGAAGAAGCGGCCGGGCCGCCAGCGCCGTTGTCGCGGTGGTGGTGGTGGGCGCCGGGGGGCTCGGGAGGACACGTTATGAAGGTGGTGATTACAGCGCAGGGTGCCGACTTGGACAGTCCGGTGGACCAGCGTTTTGGGCGAGATCGTTATTTCCTGCTGGTGGATACCGAGACCAGCGCGTGCACGGCGCACGACAACGAGCAGAACCTCAACGCGCCGCAGGGAGCGGGGATTCAGGCG
>DAISIS010000436.1:0-1406 GCA_036821925.1 Pirellulaceae bacterium | reverse complement strand
GATCATGAAAATAGCTGTCAGCGCACAAAACGGAGGCAGGGACGCGCAGGTGGACCCACGGTTCGGCCGCGCGAAATGCTTCATTGTCATCGGCACGGAAACCGGCGGGTTCTCCGCGCACGACAACGAGCAGAACCTCAACGCGCCGCAGGGAGCGGGGATTCAGGCGGCGCAGGCGGTGGTGCGGCTGGGGGCAACTGTCCTGCTGACAGGGCACGTGGGTCCGAAGGCGTTCACGACGTTGCAGGCTGGCCAGATCACCGTCTATCCGGGAGCTGCCGGCACGGCGCGCGAGGCGCTGGAGCAGTATCGTGCCGGGCAACTGCAGGCGGCGGCCAAAGCGAACGTCGAGGGGCACTGGAGCTGACCGGCCGAGCGCGGCCGTGGTCAGACGCCGCGCTGAGCCGACGCACACGCGCACAGATTTGCAATTTCGCGGTTTCGCGGTTTCGCGATTCAATCAGTGATGGCATGAGCAACAGGAGATACGAACGATGCCAGGTGGAGATCGAACAGGACCGATGGGCATGGGACCGATGACAGGCCGCGGGGCTGGCTACTGTGCCGGTTTTGCCGTTGCGGGTTTCGCCCATCGCGCCGGAGGCGGCGGCTTCTGGGGCCGTGGCCGCGGTGGCGGTGGCTGGGGGCGGCGCAACATGTTCTACGCGACAGGGCTGCCGGGCTGGGCCCGGACCGGTGCCGGTGCCGGTGTCGGTGTCGGTGTCGGTGCAGGGGAGACCGCGCCGCTGGCGGCCGGGCCGCGTGTCATGAGTCCCCAGGAAGAGCTGGAACAGCTCAAGCAGCAGGCGCAGCAGGCGGCCCGCGTGCTGGAGCAGATTCAGCAGCGGATTGATGCGCTGGCAGGCGAGTCGCGTCCATGAGAGTGGCGATTGCCAGCGGCAAAGGAGGCACGGGCAAGACCACGATTGCCACCAGCCTGGCCTACACGGCCGCCCAGCGGGGTGACCGTGTGGCTTATCTGGACTGCGACGTCGAGGAGCCCAACGGGCATCTGTTCCTGCAGCCGCAGATCGTGGATCAGCGGCCGATTACCAGGCTGGTTCCGGTGGTCGATCCGGTGCGTTGCACCCACTGCGGGGCGTGCGCCCAGGCCTGCCGCTACAGAGCGATGGCCTGTGTGGGGGAGCGGACGCTGATCTTCGCCGAGCTGTGTCACAGTTGCGGCGGGTGCCTGCTGGCCTGCCCGCAGGAGGCGATCGGTGAAGTGCCGGTCCCCATCGGGACGCTGCGCACAGGTCGCAGCGGAGGGGTGGCGTTTGTGGACGGCGTTCTGAACGTCGGCGAGGCGATGAGTCCGCCGGCGATCCGGGCGGTGAAGCAGGCTGCTCCCGACGCGATCCTGACCATTCTCGATTGTCCGCCGGGCACATCCTGTCCGGTGATCG
>DAISIS010000435.1:0-4977 GCA_036821925.1 Pirellulaceae bacterium | reverse complement strand
AGTCCTTGGTTTCGACGGTCGCCAGCGCCGCGCGGCCGTCTCCGACGACATCGACGGTGTGGCCGTATTTCTGGAGCAGGCCGACCGCCAGCTTCTGGTTCACCAGGCTGTCCTCGGCCAGCAGAATCCGCAGCGGTCGGGTGAGCGGGGCGAGCAGCGCCGTCGCGCTCACTTCGTCGGCGTCCGCCGGGGAGGACACGCCCAAGGCGAGGGCCATCGCATCGAACAGCTCAGACTGCTTGACCGGTTTGAGCAGGTAGGCGGCGACGTGCAGGTGTTCGCAGCGGGCCACGTCGCCCGGCCTTCCGCCGGAGGTCAGCATCATGATCACCGTGCTACTGAGTTCAGCATCCTGCTTGATCCGTTCGGCGAGCGTGAATCCGTCGACCTCCGGCATGTTCGCGTCGGTGAGGATCAGTTCGTAGCGCTGGCCGCAGGAGTGTGCGGAGCGCAGCATGGCCATAGCGTCGTTCACACTGGCGGCGACCGACGGCCGCATGCGCCAGTTGCGGAGCATCTCTTCCAGGATCAGGCGATTGGTGGCATTGTCGTCCACCACCAGGACGCGTGTGCCGTCCATCACGGCGCGGCGCGCCGTGCGCGGCCGCGTGGGGGGCAGCGGCGAGATGCCGTACGCGGCCGTGAAGTGGAACGTGCTGCCCTGCCCCATCTCGCTGCTCACCCAGATCTCGCCCCCCATGGCTGCCACCAGCCGGGTGCAGATGGCCAGCCCGAGCCCGGTCCCGCCGTGCCGCCGCGTGGTGGAGCTGTCCACCTGCTCGAACGCGCGGAACACCGTTTCCAGCTTGTTCGGCGGAATGCCGACCCCCGTGTCGGTCACCGTGCAGTGCAGGCGGACCGCGTGGTCCATCCGCTGCTGGACCGCCACGTTCAAGACGACTTCCCCCTGATCGGTGAACTTGACGGCGTTGCCCACCAGATTCACGACGACCTGGCGCAGGCGTCCGGCGTCACCGACCAGCCACTCGGGCACGTCCGGCAGGATGTGGCAGGCCAGTTCCAGCCGCTTGTCGTGTGCGCGCAGGGCCAGTGACTTGAGCGTGTCACCGAGCACCTCGCGGATGTCGAACGCGGCCTGCTCCAGTTCCAGCTTGCCCGCCTCGACCTTGGAGAAGTCCAGAATGTCGTTGATGACGGTCAAGAGCGACTCGCCGGAATCGCGCACGATGGTCAGGTAGTCCCGCTGGCTCTCGGTCAGGGGCGTGTCCAGCACCAGTTCGGTCATGCCGATGATCGCATTCATCGGTGTGCGGATCTCGTGACTCATGTTGGCCAGGAAATCACTCTTCGCGCGGCTGGCCGCCTGCGCTTCCTGGATCGCCACCTGCAGCTGCTCCTCCGCCCGTTTCCGCGCGGTGATGTCGCGCGAGATGCCGAAGGTGCCGAGGATCGTTCCATCCAGATCGTAGAGCGGAACCTTGTTGGTCAGCATCCACGTGGTGCGACCGTCGGGGTGGGGCTGGTCCTGCTCCTTGTCCACGCTCACCTGCCCCGTCCGCATGATCTGCTGTTCGTCCGCCCGGTACTGCTGCGCACGCGCGGAGTCAAAGAAGTCGAAGTCCGACTTGCCGATCGCCTGTGCCGGATCGGTCAGGCCGAAGTATTCCGCCAGCGCCTGGTTGATGCGCAGGAACCGGCTGCGTTCGTCCTTGAAGAAGATGTAGTCCGGAGCATGCTGCATGAGCGTCGTGAGCAGGAACCGTTCGAACGCCAGTTCCGATTCGACCCGCCGTCGCTCGGTCACCTCGCGCTGCAGCTCTTCGTTGGCCGCCGCCAGGGCAGCTGTCCGCCGCTGGACGCGCTGCTCCAGCTGTTCCTGCGTTTCCCGCAGTTCCTGCTCCACCCGTTTGCGCTGCGTGATATCCCGCACCACCGCCTGCAGGATGCTGCCCTCCTGCAGATCGATCCGGGCCAGCAGCACGTCGGCGGGGAAATCCGTTCCGTCGGCGCGGCGATGCACCCATTCAAAGCGAGTCGTGCCGTCGCGGTACGCCTGCGCGATGTGGGCCTCGGCGGCCGTCCGCGAATCGGTCCCATCGGGCTGCTGCGGCGGCGACACTTCGCTCGGATGCCGGGCCAAGAACTCCTGCTTCACGCGGCACCCGAACATCTCCAGCGTCGCCTGATTGCACTCCAGAAAGCCGTGTGCACCCAGCAGCATGATCGCGTCGCCAGTCGACTCGAACAGCTGGCGATAACGCATTTCCGAATCCCACAGGCGCACATCGCGTGCCGCGCCCGCGGCATCCCCCGGAAGCTCCACCCGCCGGGGCGCGGCCCCGGGCGTGACCTCTTCCGGTCTCCGTGACTCGGAAGACTCGCTGCCGGCCATGCGTGTTCCCCCCTCCCCAACACCTCGCGATCCAACTCACAATCTGATTGTAACAGTTGAGACGCAATCGGGCGCTAGGACCGCAGCGCACAATTGCTGGCCGGCGAGCGCGGATGGCCCCCGCGCAGCCGCACCGGCGGCGACGGGAATCACTCCGCCTCCAGCACCCACGACTCGCTGCACGCCACATGCTTCATGCTCTTTCCCTCCGCCACGAAGTAGCTGTAGATGACATGGATCAGCCCCTGCGGATCCTGAATGACCGCCGGATAGTGGTACGCCCCGGCATCCTGCCGCTCCAGGTGCCGCGTCCACTTCCAGGTAGCGCCTTCGTCGTCCGAGATCGAAATCGCCAGACTCCGCCGATCTCGCGTCGTGTCGTTGTAGACCAGCGCCCAATGTCCGTTGGCCAGGCGGACGCCATCGAGTCCGGAGCCGGGATTCGGCAGCGCGCTCTCCTCAACCGGCCCCCACGTGAGTCCCTCATCGCGCGACTCGGACACCCGCACACGCTGCCGTGGCCCGTTCTCGCGCATGTAGGCGACGAGCGTCCCATCGTCCCGCCGCAGCACCGCCGGCTGGATGTTGCCCCAGCCGATCAGCGGCGCGCTGGCATACCAGGTGGCACCTTGATCGTCCGAGATCGCCATGATCGACAGCGAAAACGTGTCGGTGTAGAGCGGCAACAGGATCCGGCCACTCGGCAGGACCGTCGGCTTGCAGCGCGGCTGCCAGCCCAGACGCTGGTAGAGTCGCGATCCCAGCCGGTCCCGCAACTGGCGCATCCAGTCCGGCCCCATCGCCTGCACCCACTCCGACCATTCGGCAGTCAACGCATCCAGCAGCTGGAGTGCCGGTGCCTGGAAGTCGTCCGGCTTGAGCAGGATCAGGCCCGCGCGGTCCCACTCCGGTGCGCCGGGACCGGCGTACCGGGTCGACAGGCGGTAGTTCGTCAGGCACGACTCCCACGTATTGGCCAGGATCGTCGGCCAGAACAGCCACAGCCGATCCTGGTCGTCAATCATCATGCACGTGTTGCAGTCCGGAAAACCGGGCGTGTCGGCCATCAGGAACGGTTCCTCCCAGGTGCTGCTGCCGGGCCGCAGTCGGGCCCCGTACACCGCCACGTCATCAGCCGTCCGCTCGCCCGAGCCGCGATACCACGACGCCAGCAGTTCGCCGTTGGGGCAGGCCACAATGCCCGGCGCGTGGTTATGGTCAGCGCGCAGCGGAAATACCAACTCGGCCCGATACTGCGGCGCAGCGGCCGTGTCGCTCGCGGCCCCCAGACAGGCGATTACACAGGTCAGCCAGACGGTAGACATACGCAGCAGCTCCTTGTTGCTGAAACCTCGCAGACGGCCCCCCCCTCTTTCGCCCCAGGACGCCAGGACGCCGCGACTGGCGCTTCGCCACACCCGGCCTGCTACGCGCATGATCGCGTCCGCACGGGGCAACGACAAGCACCGTCAGCCGGGGCGGCGGCCCCCCAGGGCAGGCAACAACCCGGTGGCGGCGTTGGTGTTAGGTGACGTAAGTTCAACACCACCATGGCTTTAATGATTGACGCCTGCGCGTCCTGAAACTACAATAAGGCAACGTGCTCAGGCACGGCAATTCAGCTGGGGGGACCCGGGGGCTCGTGTGCGGTCTAATCGCTTTCGGCCGGCGCAACGCTTTGGCGGTGCGGCGCCGGCCCGTCGGTCCCGCTCCATTACATGTGGCGTATCTGTGTCCGATCAACACTCTGACGATCCCGAACGAACTGACGGTGCGTCCGGCCGCTCTGCGAAGCAGCCGTCGACGGTGTCTGCGCCTGGGGCGGCGCCGGTGGAGTCGGCTGGGGCGGCGCCGGTAGGTGCCGGCACTGGGGCCGATCCGGTGGACAGTCAGAAGACGGTCATTTCCAAGCGGCCGCCGGCCTCGGCACCGGCGTTTGTGCGGGCCGCCAATCCCTACGAGATGGGCACGGCGCTGACCGGCGAAATGCTGGGACATTTCCAGCTGGAGGAGTTTGTCGGTGGCGGCGGGATGGGTGCCGTGTTTCGGGCGACCGACACGATGCTCGGGCGCACGGTGGCCGTGAAGGTGGTCTCCCGCGACGAGACGAATGAGGATTCGTTGCGGCGGTTCCGCAACGAAGCGCAGAGTGCGGCCCGGCTCGACCATCCCAACATTGCGCGTGTCTACTATGTTGGCGAAGACAAGGGGTGGAACTACATCGTCTTCGAGTACATTGAAGGGATCAATGTGCGGGACCTGGTAGAGCACAACGGGCCGCTCACGCTGGAAGAGGCCATCAAGTGCACCCTGCAGATCGCCGAAGCCCTGGATCATGCCTCGCAACGTGACGTGACGCACCGCGATATCAAGCCGTCGAACATCCTGATCATGATCGATGGCCGCGCGAAACTCGTGGATATGGGGCTGGCAAGGCTGCGCCAGGTCGAGTCGCCGACGGAGGATCTGACGGCCAGTGGCGTCACACTGGGGACCTTCGACTACATCTCACCGGAACAGGCGCGCGATCCGCGGAACACCGATGTGCGGAGCGACCTGTATTCGCTCGGCTGCACCCTCTTCTTCATGCTGACCGGCCAGCCACCCTTTCCCGACGGCACTGT
>DAISIS010000434.1:0-4982 GCA_036821925.1 Pirellulaceae bacterium | reverse complement strand
CGAGCCGACCAGCGAGCGGCAGTTCATCATGTACGAAGCCCTGCGCAAAGGGGCTGCCGTCGACACGCTCTGTGAACGCACCTCCATCAAACGCTGGTTCGTGCAGCAGATGAAGGAGCTGGTCGATCTGGAAGAGGAGATCATCCGGTTCCGCGGCGCCCTGCTCCCCGACCAACTGCTGGTTCAGGCCAAACGGGACGGCTTTGCCGACCGCTATCTCTCGAAGCTGCTGGACGTGCCCGAGCGGGCGATCCGCGAGCGCCGCCAGGCGCTGGGGGCCGTGCAGGGCTGGCATGCGGTGCCCGTGAGCGGCGTCGAAAACGCCGCCTATTACTACTCCTCCTACAATGCGCCGGACGCCACCACCGTCAGTGACCGCCGCAAAATCATGGTGCTCGGCGGCGGACCCAACCGCATCGGGCAGGGGATCGAGTTCGACTACTGCTGCGTGCACGCCGCCTTTGCCATCCGGGACGCGGGGCTCGAGTCGATCATGGTCAACTGCAACCCGGAGACCGTCTCGACCGACTACGACACCTCGGACAAGCTGTACTTCGAGCCGTTGACGGTCGAAGATGTGTTGAGCATCTACGAGAAGGAGAAGCCGGAGGGGGTGATCGTCCAGTTCGGTGGCCAGACACCGCTGAACCTGGCCCGCGAACTGGCCGAGGCGGGCGTCAAGATTCTGGGCACATCGCCCGATTCGATCGAGCTGGCGGAGGACCGCGACCGCTTCCGGCAGATGATGCGCAGTCTGGGCATTCTCCAGCCCGACTCGGGGATGGCCAGCACGTTTGACGAGGCGTTGAACGTGGCGCGCGAAATCGGCTATCCCCTCATGGTCCGCCCCTCGTTTGTCCTTGGGGGACGCGCCATGGAAGTGATCCACGATGAGGAGGAGCTGCACCAGTATCTGGACGCGGCGGTGGAAGTCTCCCCCGACCGCCCCGTGCTGATCGACAAGTTCCTCGAAAACGCCATCGAGGTGGAAGCGGATGCGATCGCCGACGGCGAAGACGCTTTCGTGCCGGCGGTGATGGAGCACATTGAGTTGGCCGGCGTGCACTCGGGCGACTCCGCCTGCGTGATTCCCCCCATCAGCATCGCCCCCAAACACATCGATACGATCCACCAGTACAACCGCAAGATCGCCATCGAGTTCAACGTGATCGGGCTGATGAACATCCAGTACGCGATCTACCAGGACTCGGTCTACATCCTGGAGGCCAACCCGCGGGCCAGCCGCACGGTCCCGCTGGTGTCCAAGGTGTGCAGCATCCCCATGGCCCGCATCGCCACGCAGGTGATCCTGGGCAAGAAACTGGCGGAACTCGGCCTGGGACGGAAGTCGATTCCCCACTTCGGCGTCAAGGAGGCGGTGTTTCCCTTCACGATGTACCATGAGGTCGACCCGTTGCTGGGGCCGGAAATGCGGAGCACCGGGGAAGTGCTGGGACTGGCCGAATCGTTCGGCCTGGCCTTCTATCGCGCCCAACAGGCCGCCCAGTCCCGGCTGCCCGAGACCGGCACCGTGCTGATCAGCGTGGCCGATCCGGACAAGCCGGCCGTGGTCGAAGTGGCACGCCGCTTCGATGAACTCGGATTCACCATCAAAGCGACCGCGGGCACGCAGAGCTTCCTGGTCGCCGCCGGCATCAAGGCGGAACCGATCCTCAAAATGTACGAAGGCCGGCCGAATATCGCGGATGCCATCGCCAACGGCGAGATCCAGCTCGTGATCAACACCCCCTCGGGCAAGCGGAGCAAGCAGGATGATTCCTATATCCGCAAGTCGGCGGTGAAGCAGAAGGTTCCCTATATGACCACGCTCGCGGCGGGACTGGCCGCCGCCAAAGGGATCGCCGCGTTCCGCAAGGGGCACGGTCAGGTCCGCAGCCTGCAGGAGTATCATGCCGGCATCCGGTGAACTGCCGCACACGTCACCATGCGCGACCGGACCCGGCCGAACGCGACACGCGGCAGAAGAGACGAAGAACCGAACTCGAATTCTCAGGAGGACGATCATGCGTCTGTTGTTCCTGATGTTGGCCGGGATCGGTGCGGGCCTGCTGGGCAGCGCAACGCTTCGCGGCGCGGATACCGAACTCGCGGGACTGTTCTTCCAGGAGAGTTTTGACGACGCGCAGCTCGCAAAGCGGGACTGGTACGACGGAAACCGCTTTCGGACCGTCGGCGGCGCGCACGCCGGACCGGGATGTCTGGAGTACGAATGGGTGGCGGGGAAGGAGACCGTGCAGGGCTCCACGCCGGTGCGGCGGCTGTTTGAGCCGACGGAGGAGTTTGCGATTCGCTTCTATCTCAAACTCTCGCCGAACTGGGGCTGGAGTGGCGTGAACTACCATCCGCATCTGGTCAACGTGCTGACGACCGAGAACGAGAAGTACCACGGTCCGGCGGCCAGCCACCTGACGCTCTACGTCGAACCGGTCAACGGGCGTCTGCGGCTGGCGGCCCAGGACATCCAGAACGCGGACGCGCCGCACGGCTTGACGCAGGGACCGCTGCGCGGCGGCTACAACGGCAAGTTCTATGACAGCCAGGAGGTGCTCTTCAAGGACGACCAGTGGCACTGCGTGGAGGCGTACTTCCGACTCAATACGCTGGACCTCGCCCACGATCGCCCGAATCCGGACGGCATCGTCCGCGGCTGGTTCGACGGCCAGCTGGTGATCGAGCACACCGACGTCATCCTGCGCTCCACCGACTTCCCGCGCATGCAGTTCAACCAGCTGCTGGTGGCCCCCTACTTCGGCCCGGGTCTGCTGCCGCATCCGCAGAAACTGTGGATCGACGAGCTGGCTGTCGGGCGGCAACGCCCTGCCGCAGAAGGAGTGACGCGATGAACGTCTTCGAGGCAATCCGCAGGCGGCGCAGTGTCCGCAACTATGCCTCCCGCCCGATCCCGGACGAAGTCCTGGCGCGCCTGTGCCAGGCCCTGCGCATGGCCCCCTCCGCCTGCAATCTGCAGCCCTGGCACTTCGTGCTGGTTTCGGACCCGGACCTGCGGCAGCAGCTGGCCCACGCGGCCAACGATCAGCACTTCATCGCCGCCGCTCCGGTCACGGTCGTGGCGTGCGGCCTGCCGGGCCAGGCCTATCAGCGCATGGGGGGCACCGGCAACAGCGTCGACATCGATGTGGCGATCGCGCTCGATCACCTCATGCTCGCCGCTGCAGCCGAAGGGCTCGGCACGTGCTGGATCGGCGCCTTTGCGGAGCCGGAAGTCAAACGGCTGATCGGCGCGCCGGCCGCGGTCAAGGTCGTGGCCATGACACCGCTCGGTTACCCGGCCACAGCCGACCTGCAGCACCCGCTGCAGGAGACAGACCGCAAACCGCTCGCGGCGATCTTCAGCGCCGACCGCTATGGCGGTCCACCCGCATAGGACCAGGCCAAGACCAAAGGCCACAAGCCAAAAACCCTAGGCCGAAAACCAAAAAAAGTGGCCCGCCGGAACGCCGGCGGGCCACGCGTGGCTTGTCACAGCCGGTCGGTTCAATACTCGCGATCCGTGACGATACCCGGCTGCGGGATCGGGTACTTGCCCTCGGCGTCCGCCTGCACCGGAGCGGGCGAATCGGCCGTGAACTTGTCCGCGCCCGGCGCGTACTCGAAATCGTCAGCGAGCATGTCTTCGAGTGTGATTTCCACGCCGGTGTGCGCCGCTTTGCGGCCCAGCGAGGTCACGGCGCTGGCCATCACGCCCCGTTCCAGCTCGTTGTACGGCTTGTCGTTGCGAATGGCATCGACCAGGTCGTTCCACTCATTGACGTACGGGTTCTCCTCCCCCTGCGGCAGCTTCGACTCCCACTTCATCTTGTTCTTCTGCAGGCCCAGCCCGTCGCAGATGCTCGACGGCGGCCCGCAGTCGCCCGAAGCCGAAATCACCGCGCTCCCCTTGCTGCCCAGCGCATAGCTCTTGTAGATCTGCTCGCACCCGGTCATGCAGCGGCCGTCCGCAATCAGCTTGGCGCCGTCGGCGAAGGTGTACTCCACGGAGTACACATCGAAGTTCTGGTCGATACAGGGGCCGTTGTTCCCTTCGCGGTAGTGCCGGCCGCCCAGCGCCTGAGCCTTGACGGGCCAGGCATCTTTCATCCAGCAGCAGTGATCGATGACGTGGATGTAGAAATCGCTGAAGCAACCTCCGCTCGCCCAGAGGAAGCTGTGGAAGTTCCGGATCTGCCACAGCAGCTCGCTGGCGTTATCCCCGCTCCGCGGCCACTTGGTCGCAAAGGCGGAGCCGAGCGGCCCGTGCATGCGGTAGGCGAACATGGTGACGATGTCCCCAATCGCGCCGTCCCGGATGCGATCGTGCAGCTGCTGCAGCGCCCGGGAGTGGCGCGACATCAGGCCGACCCCTACCTTGAGATTCTTGGCGACGGACTGCTTGCCCTGTTCGAGCATGCGGCGCGACGTCGGCGCGTCGGACGTGATGGGCTTCTCCATGAACACGTGGAGTCCCTTCTCCACGGCATATCCGAAATGCACCCAGCGGAAGGCCAGCGGCGAAGCGAAGATTGCGATGTCGCCGGGGTTCAGGCAGTCCATGGCCTGCTTGTAGCCGTCGAAGCCGACGAACTGGCGGTCCTTCGGCACGTCGACCTGGTTGGCAAACTGCCCCTTCAGTTGGTCATAGCTGCCCCGCAGCCGATCCTCGAACACATCGGCCATGGCCACGAGCTTGACCGGACCCTGTTTGACCGACATGGCGTCGGCCGCGGCGCCCGTACCCCGACCTCCGCAACCAATCAACGCCACTTGCAGCGTGCTGTCTTCGGCGGCATAGACGCGAGGAACAACCAGTCCGGCGAGGGTCGTGGCAGCCGCAATCCGGCCAGTGTTCTTCAAGAACTCACGACGCGAGGTGACTTGCTGCGTGGTTTCGGTCATAACGGACCTCCTGGTAGGTATGTATCGGGGGGGACGCACGGCGCGGGCCGGTGCCCAGGTTGCCTCGT
>DAISIS010000433.1:0-4988 GCA_036821925.1 Pirellulaceae bacterium | reverse complement strand
ATCTGCGGAAGGACGAGCCGTACCTGGCGTACAACGATTTCGACTTCCAGGTCTGCTGCGCGCGGACCGGCGACTGCTACGCACGCTATCTCGTGCGGATCCACGAGATACGGGAGAGCCTGCAGATCATCCAGCAGGCGATCGAGAACCTGCCGGCGGGACCGGTCCAGGTCGGCGCGGACGCGCGCGTCGGGTTGCCACCCAAGCCGCAGGTGTATCAGACCATTGAAGGGTTGATTACCCACTTCGAACTCGTGATGACCAATCGGGGCTTCCGCGTTCCCTGCGAGGAAGTGTACGGGGCCATCGAGGCTCCCAACGGCGAACTGGGTTTCTACCTCGTGGGGGACGGCAGCCACGTGGCCTACCGCGCCCGGTGCCGCCCCCCCTCGTTCGTCCACTTCGCCCTGTTTCCCCGCCTGATGTGCGGGCATACACTCAGCGATGTGGTGGCGGTTCTGGGGAGCTTGAACATCATTGCCGCGGAACTGGACCGGTGATGGGCGGCGCATGACAGGCAGCTGGAGACGGGGCGGCCAGCGACGACGGATGTGAGTGAACCATGAATACAGAGGAAACACGGCAGGCGACGATCGCGGCGCCGCGCGTTCTGACCGACGACATGATCGCCGAGATTCGTGCCTTCCTGCCCCGGTACCCGACGCGCCAGGCGGTGACGCTGCCGGCCCTGCACGTGGTGCACGAGCGGCTGCGGCACGTGCCCCCGCAAGCCGTGGTGGAAATCGCGGAACTCCTCGAGCTGGCTCCCGCGCAGGTCCAGGACACGTTGACCTTCTACGGGTTCTTCAAACAGGACGCGCCGCACGGCCGGGTCCGCATCTGGCTGTGCCGTTCGATCAGCTGCCAGCTGCGCGGGGCGGACGATCTGTTGGCTTACCTGTGCGAACGGACCGGCATCGCGCCGGGCGAGACGACCCCCGATGGCGCGCTAAGCATTGAGTTTGCCGAATGCCTGGGTGCCTGTGAGCAGGCGCCGTGCGCGCTGACGGGCGACACTCTGCACGCCTGCCTGACGCGCGAGAAACTGGATCAGTTGCTGGAACTGTGGACCAAGTAAGTCGAGGCCGGCGGTGGCACGCAGCGAACCCGTTCTGTTGGCGAACGTCGGCAGGCCCGACAGCCACACGCGCGCGGCATACGAGGCGGCGGGCGGCTATCGGACCTGGCGCACCGTGCTGGCCCGGCAGTCGCCGGCGGAGGTGCAGGAGCTGGTGCGAGCCAGCGGGCTGCGCGGGCGGGGAGGAGCCGGGTTTCCGACCGGGCTGAAATGGTCGTTTCTGGCCAAGGATCGTCCTGGCCCGATCTACTTCTGCCTGAATGCGGACGAGAGCGAGCCGGGCACGTTCTGCAACCGTGTCCTGATGGAACTCGATCCTCACCAGGTCCTGGAGGGACTGCTTCTGAGCTGCTACGCCACGCAGGCGGCGACGGCGTATTTCTATCTGCGTTACGAGTATCCGCTGGCGTACCGCCGGGTCGAGGCGGCGGTCGCCGAGTGTTACGCGGCCGGCTATCTGGGCCGCAATATCTTGGGCTCCTCGTACTCGCTCGACGTCTTCCTGCACCGCGGCGCCGGCGCGTACATCTGCGGGGAGGAAACGGGGCTGATCGAGAGTCTGGAGGGCAAGCGCGCCTGGCCCCGCATCAAGCCGCCGTTCCCGGCGGTGGAAGGGCTGTTTCGCCAGCCGACGGTGGTCAACAACGTCGAGACGGTGGCGTGCGTCAAGCACATCTGCGAGCGCGGGTCGGCCTGGTTCCGGTCCTTGGGCGTGCCGCCGGATCCCGCCAATCCGCGCGATCCGGGCAGCTTCGGCCCCAAGCTCTACTGCCTCAGCGGGCATGTCGCACGGCCGGGCTGTTACGAAGCGCCGCTCGGCATCCCGCTCGACGAACTGATCGAGCGGTGGGGGGGCGGGGTCTGGCAGGGGCGGCGCGCGAAGGCGGCCATCCCGGGCGGCATCAGCATGGGGCTGCTGCGGCACGACGAATTCCACTGCCGCCTCGACTTCGCTGATCCGCTCAAATTCGGCTGCCTGGGGCTGGGGACGGCGGCGGTCGTGGTGTTGGACGAGCACGTGTCGATGGTGGATTTCCTGCACAACAGCTGCCAGTTCTTCGCGCACGAGAGCTGCGGTCAATGCACGCCGTGCCGCGAAGGCACCGCGTGGGCGCTCCGCATGCTCGATCGCATCCGCGCGGGGCGCGGCCGGTGGCAGGACCTGGAACTGCTGCTGGAGATCGGTGACACGCTGGGCATCATTCCGGGCACCACCATCTGCGGCCTGGCGGACGGCGCCGCCTGGCCGATCAAGAACGCCATCCGGAAGTTCCGCGACGAGTTTGAGGCGTACATCCGCGCATCCAATCCGGACGGATACCTGGAGACGCAACCGGTCAGGGCGCTCGATGACAGGCATCTGCAGGCAAGGTCCTAGCGAAGGCAGGCGGCGATGGGCACCGTGATTGTGGACGGACACGAAGTTGAGATCCGGGACGGCGAGCGGCTCAATGGCATTGAAGCCGCAGCGCGTGCCGGCATCGATATTCCCCACTACTGCTGGCATCCCGGTCTGTCGGTGGTGGCCAGTTGCCGCATGTGCCTGGTGGAAACCGGCCGGCGCGATCCGGCCACAGGCGAGATCACGATGCTGGGCAAGCTGGTGCCCGCCTGCCAGACTCCGGCCACCGATGGCACCGTCTTCGTGACGGGCAGCGACACGGTGGTCCAGGCCCGGGCGATGGTGGAGGAAGATCTGCTGTTGCGGCATCCGGTCGACTGCCCGATCTGCGACAAGGCGGGGGAGTGCCGGTTGCAGGACTATTTCTACCAGCACGGGCACGCGGCGCGCCGCGCCGATATCCAGCCGTTCACCAGCCGCCGCCGGTCGCTGGGCGACACCGTGACGTTGTTCGTCGACCGGTGCGTCATGTGCACCCGCTGCGTCCGGTTCTGCCGCGAGATCGCGGATTCCCACGAGCTGATGGTGATCAACCGTGGCGCGCACGAGGAGATCGACGTGTTTCCCGGCTTCCCACTCGGCAATCCGCTCGCGGGCAACGTGGTCGATCTGTGTCCGGTCGGAGCGCTGGGGGACAGGGATTTCCTGTACCGCCAGCGTGTGTGGTTCATGCAGCCGCACGAACATGTCTGCGCCGGCTGTGCCGCCGGCTGCTCGATCTTCGTCGAGGAGCACCAGGATCGGATCCACCGGGTCCGGCCGCGCGAGAATCCCCACGTGAATCAGTGGTGGATCTGCGACGAAGGTCGCTATGGCTGGAAGCACGTGTGCGACGCGCGGCGGCTGGTGGAGCCGCGTACGCGGCGCGACGGCGCGCTGGCGCCCGTGGACTGGGAGGCGGCCATCGGCGACCTGGATCGTGCGCTGCGCGCCAGCGCCCACCTGGCGGTGGTGCTCTCGCCGCATCTGACGGTCGAAGAAGCCTATCTGCTGGCAAAGTATGCCCAGTCGATCCAGCCTGCCGCCACACTGCTGCTGGGACCTGTGCCGATGCGGGGAGCGGACCAGACATTTGCGGGAGGCTTCACCATCCGCGCGGAGAAGTGCCCGAATCGCCAGGGTGTGCAGCACGTGCTCGATGGGCTGGTCGACCGCCAGATCACGTGGGACCAGCTGCTGGCGCAGCAGGCGCAGAGCCGCCCGTACGACGCGATCTGGATTGCCGGCGGCTACCCGACCGACTGGAACGACGCGGACGCCGCTGGCCGGCTGCGCGGCACTCCGCTGCTGGTGGTGCAGGACCTGTTCCCGTCGCCGCTGGCGGATCAGGCGCACTGGCAGCTGCCGGCGACGGCGTTTGCCGAACGCTCCGGTTCGTTCGTCAATCGCAGCGATCGGCTGCAGACGTTCCAGTGGGCCGTGCGGCCGCCGCGCGGCGCGTTGAGCGAGGGACAGCTGTATTGGCGGTTGTTGGGGCGCCGTGGCTTGTACGATGCCCGCCAGGTCCTGGCGGAGGTGGCGGAGGAGATCGTCTATTTCTGTGCGGCGCTGGACCCGGTGCCGGCCACAGGTGTGGACCTGAAAGTGCGGCAGTTGGCTTAGTGGGGATGGCGTCCGGCTGGCGTTCCTGCCAGGCGGGGCTGGAGTGAGGACGAGGACGAGGACGAGGAATGCGACAGCGATGAACCAGGCGACCGTACTTGAAGCGCTGATCAAGACTGTCATTGTGATCGGCGGGCTGGCGACCGGGGCCGCCTACCTGGTGTTGCTCGAGCGGAAGATGGCGGCGTGGGTGCAGGATCGCATCGGCCCGAATCGGGCGGGGATCCCGCTGACAGACATTCGCCTCGGCGGGCTGGGGCAGCCGCTGGCGGACGGGCTGAAGGTTCTCTTCAAGGAGGATTTCACCCCGGCGCATGTCGATCGCTGGCTGTTCACGCTGGCGCCGCTGCTGATCCTGGTGGCCGCCTTTGCGGCCTTTGCGGTGATCCCCTTTGGCAGCGTCCTGCCTGTGCGTTCCGCCGCGACGGGGGCTGACGCACCTGTGGCACTGGTGATTGCGCCGGGGGTGAACGTCGCGGTGCTGTACGTGTTTGCCGTATCCAGCATTGCCGTGTACGGCGTGATCCTGGGGGGCTGGGCCAGCAACAACAAGTACAGTCTGCTGGGCGGGCTGCGTTCCAGCGCGCAGCTGATCGCGTACGAGCTGCCGATGGGGCTGGGGTTGTTGGGGATTGTCGTGGCTGCCGGGTCGCTCAACCTGGAAGAGATCATCGTGCGGCAGGCGGCAGGCGGGTGGTACGTGCTGCTCCAGCCGCTCGGCTTCATCGTCTTTGTGGTGGCGGCGTTCGCCGAGGCGGCGCGGCTGCCGTTCGATCTGCCGGAGTGCGAGCAGGAGTTGGTCGGTGGTTACCACACCGAGTATTCGGGCATGCGGCTCCTGCTGTTCCTGCTGACCGAGTTCCTGCACATGATTACGGCCGCGGCGCTGATCGTCATTCTGTTCCT
>DAISIS010000432.1:0-4997 GCA_036821925.1 Pirellulaceae bacterium | reverse complement strand
TCTTCGAGCAGGGCCAGCCGGCCGGTGTAGTCCCCCGCCTGTTCCAGTTGCCGCAGCTGATCGATCGGCTCGAGCAGCGCCGCCAGCAGCGCCTTGATCATGGCCCGCGTCCCGATCACCCAGGCCGCCACCCGGTTGATGCTCGCGTCGAAATAGTCCAGCCCAATGTGGACCCGCCGCAGGAACCCGCCGCGCACAAGCTCCTCCGCGATCGACCGCAGGTCATCGTTCCAGATCACCACGTGGTCACTGTCCCAACGGATGCCCCGACTGACGTGCAGCAGGATCTCGTCCAGGTACAGCATG
This sequence comes from Pirellulaceae bacterium, assembly GCA_036821925.1. Classification (GTDB taxonomy): domain Bacteria; phylum Planctomycetota; class Planctomycetia; order Pirellulales; family Pirellulaceae; genus JAAYDI01. Next base: position 4,691 of record DAISIS010000432.1, on the reverse strand, counting down.
ACGGAAGAGATCTTGTCCGCAATCGTCTCTGTGGGATGGAAGTGACCCGCATCCAGGCAGATCAGCTTGTTGTTCTGCACCGCATAGCCCAGGTAGAACTCGTGCGAGCCGGGCACGTACGTCTCCGAACCAATGCCAAAAAGCTTCGCTTCAATCGCGTCCAGGTTGTGACCCGGGTCAAGCGATTCGGTGAAGATCTCGTCCAACGCCTGCTTGAGCCGTTCGCGAGGCCCCTTCCGATCCACCGTCACATCCTTCATGCCGTCGGGAATCCAGATGTTGGTGACACAGGCCGAACCGAGCGCCTGCCCCATCGCCGCGCCGATCCGCCGGCACGCGATGCCATGGTCAATCCAGAACTGCCGGATCCCCGCATCCTGATGCGTGAGCGTGAAACCGTCGGCCGCGTGGGGATGCGCGAAGTAGGTGGGATTGAAGTCAATGCCCAACTGCTTGTCGCGCGCCCAGTCGATCCAGCGCTGGAAATGGGCCGGCGTCAGTTCGTTGCGGTCCACACGCTGGCCCGCGAACTCGGCATAGCAGGCGTGCAGGTTGATGCGGTGGCGGCCCGGAATGAGCGACGTGGCCAGTTCGAAATCCGACCGCTATTCGTCCGGCGTGCGGGCCTTCCCGGGATAGTTGCCGGTCACGGCCAGCCCGCCCCCCAGCTCGTCCGACACGTGCTCAAACCCGCCGACGTCGTCCCCCTGCCAGCAGTGGAGCGAGATCGAGACGGCCGCCAGACGCTCGAGCGCCTGTACAACATCCACTCCCAACGCGCCATACTGTTCTTGTGCTCGTGCGTACGCCTGCTCAATCTGCTGCTGTTGCTTGGCCATGGCTCTCTCGATTCGCCCCAACGGAGTCGTGACACACCGGCTGCGTTCCGCGCTACGGCAGTGCCCCGCCTGACCTGGACCCCACCATGATTGGTGGCAGGCAGTGCGAGGCACCCGGTGTGGAAGGTCTACATTAGTGCGAACGTAGCAACTATCGCCCAGAAATCAACTAGCCATGCCGGGCAAGGCCGGAGGGTGCGGATCACGGTTCCAGCGGCGAGGGCTACTCGTCCTTGATGCCCAGCCGGGCGAGCCAGCGGCGGGAGGATTTGGACTTGTCGGCTTCCGGCGGGGTGTCGGCCGGGGCGGCATGCACCTTTTCCTGCTCGAGGACCCGCAGCTTTTCTTCGAGGCTGGCGCGTTCCCGCGCGAGGCGTGCGCGTTCGAGTGACGCTTCGATTTCGAACTGCCTGAGTTTCGCACGCAGCTCCTCTTCGAGCCGCGTCAGGGTGGCGCGTTCCTCCTGGATCAGTTCGTCTTTGTCGAGGACTTCGGCGATGGCGGAGGCGCCGACGGCGCAGCTGCCGATGTTCTCCGCCTGCTGTTGCAGCAGTTCCTTCAGTTCGGCGATTTCCTGGTCTTTGGCTGCGACCACTTCGTCGGTGATCCGGATGGTGCCTTCGATCGTGAGGCGGTTCTTGACCTGTTCCTGATCGTTTTCATCCACATCGTCTTCGAGCTGCGCGAGCAGCCGCTGTTTCTGCGTCTCCCAGTCGAACCCGGAGACGGGCGCGGCACTGACCCCGCCATGCCGCTGCGCTTCGGCCAGCTGCTTGGCGAGGCGATCCTTTTCGCTGCGGAGATCGCGTACGTCCTGCAGCGCCATCTTGTACCGCTGCTGCAGATCGTCGAAGTCGCTGGTGTCGACTGCGGCGCCGCTGGCCAGCTGCTCTTTGAGTTCCGCCAGCTCACGGTCGTGTTGCGCGCGGAGCTGGGCGAGCTGCTCGTCCTGCGCGGCGTGCAGGCGGGCCAGTTCCTCAGCGTGTTGCTGTGCGAGCTCCGCAGCGTGCTCCGCGGGAGCCTGGAGCTGGGCTGCTTCGACCAGTTGTTGATCGCGCTGCGTGATCCGCTGCTCCAGTTCCTCGATTTCCTGCCGGGCCAGGGCCAGGGCCTGGTGCGCAGCAAAATCCCGCTCTTCCGCGGCCGTCTGGGCGTTCGCCAGTTCGGTCGCGAGCTGCGCGGCGGTCGTCTCGGCGGTCGCCAGCGCGTCGCGGGCCTGGGCCAGTTCGGCCTGCAGCTGTGCGGACTGATCGTCCGCCTGCAGCTGCTGGAGGCGGGCCTGCCACTGCGTCTCACGTTGCGTCCCGCGGGCTTGTTCGTCCGCGAGGGCCTGCTGCGCCTGATCCAGCTGCTGGGTCAGGTCCTGCCCCTGCTGTTCCAGCGTGCGTACGGTCTCGTCAGCCAGCTGCCGCTGTTCCAGCGCCGCGTCGAGGTCCCCCTGCAGCCGCTCGGCGCGCGCATTGACGTCGGCCAGCTGCGCGGCCCATTGGGCGTTGTCGTTGGCGGCCAGCGTCACCAGTTCGGCCCGCCGCTGATCGAGTTCGGCGACCAGTTCCGCCCGTTGCGCGCGCAGCTGGTCGGCGATGTGTTTGCGCTGGTCGCGCGTGTCCTGTTCGCGCTGCTGCAGCTGATCGCGTTTCGCCTCCAGCTGCGTCTGCTGCCGTTCCAGCTGCGCGGTGCGATCGGCCAGTTCGGTTTGCTGCTGCGCGAGCTGCTCGCTGTGTCGGGCCAGCTCCAACTGCTGCTGGTCGAGCTGCGTGCGGCGCTGCGCCAGTTCCGCCTGCTGGTTAGCCAGCGAGGTAGCCTGGTCGGCCTGCTGGCCGGCCGTCGCGTCCAGCGCCGCCTGGCGGGCGTCCAGCGCCGCGGCCTGTTTCTGGAGCGTTTGGCGCTCGCCAGCCACCGCCTCCACCTGCCGCTGCAGGTCCTGTTTCTGCTGCTGGAATTCCCGGCGGTCGTCCGCCAGAGTCTGGCGGTCCTGCTCGAGCGCCGCCTGCAGCTGCTGGTAATCCCCCCGCTGCTGATTGACCGCGGCGCGCGTCTCAGCCAGCTGCGCCGCTTCCTGCTCCAACTCCTGCACGCGAGCCGCCAACTGCTGAGCCTCTGTCTGCAGCTCCGACTCCCGCTCTGCCAGCTCCGCCTGCTGCAGCTCCAGCTCCGCCTGCTGCGTCTCCAATGCGGTCTGCTGCGCTGCCAACTCCGCCTGCTGGGACTCGAGTGCGGTCTGCTGCGTCTCAAACGCGGTCTGCTGCGTCTCCAATGCGGTCTGCTGCGCTGCCAGCTCCGCCTGCTGCGTCTCCAATGCGGTCTGCTGGGTCTCAAGCGTGGTCTGCTGCGTTGCGAGTGCCGCTTCGCGTTCGGAGAGGGAGGCGGCCGTCGACTCGGCGGCCTGCTGTTGTTCGTCACAGGCCGCCGCGGCGGCTTGCAGCTCGGCAGCGCGGCGATCGAGCGTGGTGCGCAGCTGTTCGAGCTCCGCCAGGCGCTGGGCGAGTTCGCTGGCGCGGGCTTCCAGCTCCTGGCTGTGGGACTGGTGGTCCGCTTGGCAGCGTTCGAGTTCCTCCTGCTGTTGCCGGAGTGCCCCGGCCTTCTCTTCCAGCTCGGTGGCCTGGCGGGTCAGTTCGGGGTCGCGCCGTTCGACGTCCGAGATGTCCTGCTGCAGCTCGTCGGTCACCTTGTGCAGCTGCTCGGCCAGGGAACGCTCGATGCGCTGGATCCGCTCGCGTTCGGCCTGCAGCAGCTGTTGCGCGCGCTCGCGCTGCTCCTCCAGTGCGTGCGCAAATCGCGTGCTCCATTGGATGGTGTCAGCAGCGGTGGGGAGTTGGTCTTCCATGTCGATCCCGTTCAGGCACAGCCCGGCAGTGCGAAGGCGAGGCATCGACGCCCCGGGGGCCGCGGCCTGTCAAGACAATCCCGCCCCAGCGCGTCGTTGCGCGTAAGTTGCTACCATTCCTATAGGTCAGAACCACGCGGCGGTCAAAAAGCGACCATGCAGCGGGGGGCCGGTCGTAACGGACGTGCCGCCGGCGCACCGGATGCGGATCGTGTCGCGCACAGGGGGCGGCAGCGCCGTGTCGACTTGGCAGCCGGCCAGCGGAGCGTCATGATGGAGGCGGGCGGGGGCACCCCGATTGCGGTTCCGCGGCGGCCGCCCGGCGGGCGGTGACGGCACAGCCTGGGACGACGCTGCGTGCGCAGGAGAATCAGCACGGTGAACATCGGCTCGACTCACATCGTCGATACCTTCGCGGAAGCGTTTGGCATGCGGTACTGCCGGCTGATCGTCACGGCGCTGGACGACTACTGGCTGGATGCGGCGCTGCGCGAATTCACCGGTTATTCGGCGTCGGTGATCGCCTGCGACGCGGAGACCGGTGTGGAACAGACGCTGGCCGCCGCCGACACCCCCGACGGTCGCCCCGGCGCTGCCGTGCTGGCATTCGGCTTCTCGGTCGACAAACTGGCTCAGGCCGTCACGAACCGCACGGGCCAGTGCCTCATGACGTGCCCGACGACCGCGGTGTTCGATGGTCTGCCGGGCAGCGCGGAACGCGTGGCGCTGGGCAAGCATCTGCGGTTTTTCGGCGACGGCTACCAGAAGAGCAAGGTGCTGGCAGGCACCCGCTACTGGCGGATCCCTGTGATGGACGGCGAGTTCGTGGTGGTCGACACGGTGGGGGTGGGCAAGGGGGTGGCCGGCGGCAACCTTCTGCTGATGGGCCAGGATCTGCCCACCACGCTTGCCGCGGCCCGGCAGGCGGTGGCCGCGATCAGCGCCGTGCCCGGCACCATTACGCCCTTTCCGGGCGGTGTGGTGCGCAGCGGCAGCAAGGTCGGATCGCGCTACAAGGCGCTCAA
>DAISIS010000431.1:0-4998 GCA_036821925.1 Pirellulaceae bacterium | reverse complement strand
ATTCCGCGCACCGGAGGGGGGCGCTGATGCGGGTGGGTGCTACAGGCGATCCAATCCGCACAAACGGGTGCGAGCGATCTGTCGCCTCCAGCGCGGCGACACTCCCGGCCGCCCGGGGCGCTCAGGTCAGTTCTCGGCGCAGTTCAGCCGCGATCGACTGTTCGATCTTGCCGCGAAACGGGACGGCGGCAAACGGCATGCTGCCGGCCAGGCGTGCCGTGGTCTCGCCGACGGTCAGCGTCCCATCGATTTTCAATCCGTACGACTTGAACGAGAATGTCAGCAGGTTGTCACTCCAGCTCCCTTGCACGTCGCTGACGACGTCCCGGTACTGTTCCCGCACCTGGTCGATGAACTGCCTGAGCCGCTGGGTGGCTAGTTCGCTTCCCAGCTGATGCGGGACTTCCGCGCTGAACGTGGGCATAGTTTGATCCTCAGTTACTCCCGCGAGCTGCGTTCGCGATGGTCGGCTGCAGTACCGAGTGCGTCAGTCATGCACGCTCTCGTCGTAAGACTGGCGATCCTGCGGGTGCCAGAGCGGCAATCCGCGGCTGACGCGTTCGGACAGAACCGCCAGCTTCTCATCCGTGCCTGGCAGCGCCTGGGTGGAGGCGTAATCAGAGCTGTCGTGCTCGTCGGGCTCGTAATCCCACAGGCCTAACTTGATTGCATCAAGAACCGATTGAGGCACTGTAATGCTCCCTATGATCCACCAGCGATGAGAATGACATGCGTGCGAAGACGACGCCACCTGTTGCCGAAAGAACCCCGTGTATGCCGGCGTGGACCGAGCGTTTTCGTGATGGCGTGTGGTCGTGTTTCTGTCAGCCTGTTAAGAGGTCAAGTATCAGACTCCGCAGTGCAAAAGTCAAGCAAGCCGGCGGGGGTCACACCCGCGTCTGAGCCGCGGTATCCGCTCTGACGGCGGCGCCCCGTCCTGCGGATTGTGCGCGCGTCGTGAGCGACCTAGCCAACTGCGCGACCAGGTGTTGCTGCACCGCGGCCTGGCGGTCGCCGCCGCATGCCGCGCCGCGCACGGCCAGGAAATCGGGGTGGAGAGCCAGGAGTGCGGGGACGTGGTGCCGCGCCAGGGAGCCGGCCAGCACGACCAGCAGTCCGTGCTGGTGCGCGGCATGTGTCAAGGCCTGCAGCGCCGGGGGCGCGGCGTGGTCGAGCAGGCTCGTTCCGTCCTTCGTGTAAGTGTCCCACAGAAGGGCACGACAACGCAAGTGCACGGCCCACGGCAGAATCTCCTCCGGCGGCGGCGCAGCCGCCCGCTGCCAATCGGCGTAGGCGACGGCTACCGGCCCGACCGTGTGCGGCAACTGACCCAGCCACTGCGCCCAGCGTCGGGGCCAGTCCGGGACGGTGCCGCATCCCGCCAGGCCGCACTTGATGTAGCGGACCGACGCCAGGGCGGCGGGGGAGGGGACCGGCGCGTCGGCCAACAGTTCGCCACACGCGACACTCACCGGCACGCGCCCGTTGACCTGCGCCACCACCTCCTGCCAACGCTCCGCGGCCGCACGACCCAGCGCGCCATGACGCGGCTCCTTGACGTCGATCAACGCTGCGCCACCACGCAGCGCGGCGATCGCCTCCGCACCGTTACGCACGCTCACCAGTAGTCCCGTCACCGCGATCCGATCCTCCCTCCGGCCGAACGCTCGGCGCACCTGTCGGCTTCAATCTATCAGAAGAACGTGCGCCGACCCAGATGGCGGGTCCTGGCAAAGCCAGGGGGTGTGGATTATCATGCCCAGACATCCCCGCTGCTGTGTCGACCTCTGAGACGGGCCGGCGAGCCGGTCGGAGGATGGCGGGCCAGTGCGCGCGGGAGCGCGCGAACAGCATGGTGCTCCATCCTGCCGTGAAGCAACACTACAGTACCTGACGCGTGAAGTACGAATACCTCTCCACTGACCAGGCGGTTCGTGAATTCTGCCAGCAGATTGCGGGCGCTCCGTTCATTGCCTTCGACACGGAGTTCGTTTCGGAGGATCGCTACTATCCCGAACTGTGCCTGGTGCAGGTGGCCGCGCAGGGGCAGCTGGCCGTGCTGGACCCGCTGGCGGTGCCGGACCTCACACCGTTCTGGCAGTTGCTGGCGTCGCCCGGTCACACGTCGATCGTGCACGCGGGGCGGGAGGAGTTTCGATTCTGTCGCCGCGCGATTGGGGCGCGGCCGGCCGAATTGTTTGACACGCAGGTGGCCTCGGGCTTCGTGGGTCTGGACTATCCGGCGGCCTACGGGACGCTCCTGCAGCGGGTGTTAGGCCAGTCGCTCGGGAAAGGGGAGACGCGTACGAACTGGCGGCACCGTCCGCTGAGCAAACGGCAGCTGGAGTACGCGGTGCAGGACGTCGTCTATCTGGAGCCGCTATACCAGCGTCTGATGGACCGGCTGGACCAGCTGGGACGCCGGCACTGGCTGCGCGACGAGCTGGCCGTCTGGCAGGACCAGCTGGAACGGGAAGAGACGACGGAGCGGTGGCGCCGGGTCTCGGGCATTTCGGGGCTGTCGCGACGTCAGCTGGCGATTCTCCACGAGCTGTGGCGCTGGCGCGACGCGCAGGCACGCAGCCGGGACCTCCCGCCACGCCGTGTGCTGCGCGATGACCTCATGCTGGAAGTGGCCCGCCGCGCATCGGATGACGAGCATCTGATCCGGGCGGTGCGCGGCATGGACTGGCGGAAACTCCAGCGGTCGATCCCGGACCTGGCCGCGTGCGTGGCCCGGGGGCTGGCGCTGCCGGACGAGCAGCTGCCGCACTCCGGACCGAAGGTGGCCCGCCCGCAGTACGCGCTGCTCGGCCAGTTCCTGGCCACCGCCGTCCACAGCATGGCCCGCACCGCGGACGTGGCGCCGGGACTGGTGGGATCGGTTCAGGACGTGCGTGACCTGATCGCATACCATCTGGGGTGCGGCGGTCAGGAGGTGCCGATCCTGGCGCAGGGCTGGCGCTCCGAGGTCGTCGGCCAGGTGGTCAGCCGGCTGCTGGATGGGGAACTGGCCATCCGCATCCGGGATCCCAATTCCCAGGAGCCGTTGTCGTTCGAGCCGGCGGGCAGCGCGTGACCGGGCGAGTGCCTGGAGGGAGGTCGCTTGCGCGGCACCCCTCCCGGGCCTGTTCCGCCGCATGCTGGTTGCCGGTCAGCGCCGTGCCGGGGTCGGTTCGACGTCCGGTCGCTCGGCCGCTTGCGGCGCCGGGCTGGCCGCGGCCGCTCCGTAGAAGCGTGTGGTATCCTCGGCCACCAGCTTCGTGTCAGGTTCGCCGCACGACAGCTCCGCGCGGAACCGCAGGTCGCCCGCCTTCTGGGCGGCCGCCACGATCTTGACCGTGAGCTGGCCACCGGCAGGCAGCGCTGCGACCGGCTTGAAGATCACCTGCCCGGGCACGATGTCAGCGGCGTGCCCCGCGGCCGACGAAGGCTCGATGCCTTCTGCGAACTGGGCCACCAGCTGAATGTGCGTGGCTTCCTTCAGGCCGCGATTGAGCACCTGGATCTCGAACGTGACGTCCTGACCTACCGGCACCGGTCCCGTGGGATCGTTGACGATGAGTTTCAGGTCGGCCAGCGCTTCGACGGTCGTCACCGCCGTGTCGGCCGCGACGAGGTTGTCCGCCCCCTGCACCTTGGCCGAGAACTGGTTCGGTCCATCGGTGATCAGTTCGCACTGCATCGCATAGACCCGGTCGCTCCCCGGAGGCAGGTCGCCCAGACGCCAGCGGAGCGGGCCCTTGTCGATCGGTTTCTTGTCGACGCCCACGGCGTTTTTGAATCCGGCCGGGAGTTCGAGATCGAGTGTCACGCCTGCGGCCGGCGCGTCACCCGTGTTGGCCACACGGATCTCGTAGGTCGCCATGGCCCCGGCGTACAGCATGGCCGGAGCTGTGACCTTCACGGCGAGCTCTGCACGCCGCACCCGGACCTCGTGCGATGCGTCCGCGTGCAGACTGCCGTCGGCCTGCGCGGCTGCCTCGATCTTCATCGCGCCCGCCTGCTGAGCCGACAACTCGACTTCCAATGTGCGGCTTTCACCCGCCCCCAAGGTGCCCACCGTGTTCGGCTGGTTGGCGACGCCACTGGCACCGACCGATACGACGACGTTCTCCGCCGGCCCCGTGCCCGGATTGCTCACCCGGATCGTGAACACCGCTGTGGTGCCGTACTTCATCTCGGTCGGCCCGTCGACCGCCATCTCCAGCTGAGGTTGTTGCACCTCGATGCTTGTCTGCGCCGGCGCGCCGCGGAGGACCCAGTCGACGGTCAGATCGACAGGGCGGTTCTCCATCGGTACGAGCGACAAAGACAACTCGTGCTGCGAACGGCCCGCCACATGCTCCATCGCCCAGATCAGCCGGCGACCGGCGTCCGGGTCGTCGTCTGCACTGACCGAGCCGGAACGCGCCTCGGTCGCTGCGATCTGTGCCCACGCTGGCACCGTGACCGTCACGATCATCTGGTCCGCCTCGGCGTTCCCCTGGTTCGCCAGGCGGACACGGTAGTTGGCCGGCTTCCCCATCACGATCGCCCGCGGGCCGTCCGTCTCGATCAGGATCGTCGGGCCCTGACTCGTCATGCCCAGAGCACTCGCCGCCGCCGACCGGCTCGACGTGTTCGCGGTTGCCGTGGGAGCCCGAAACGTCGGGGTCTCGCTGCGCTGGCGGCGCGCGGTCCGACGCATGGAATCCGCCGACTCGGTATCCGCGTCCGCAGCACCATCCGCCATGGCCGGTTCACCTGCCGACGACCCGTCCGGCGTCAACACGACCGGTGCCTCCGCTGGAGTAGTGCTGCGCCGCACAAGCACCGAAGGCAGCTGGGAGGCCGTGGTGTCGGTCGGCAGCATGGCCGGCTTCGTCGATCTTCTGGCCGGTGATGTCGACTGGCCGGCTGTCATGTCGGCTTTTCAGGAAATCGGCTACGATGGCTGGGCCAATGCCGAGATGTGCCCGACCTTCCGATATGCGGCAGAGCAGATTGTCTTTAACG
>DAISIS010000430.1:0-5000 GCA_036821925.1 Pirellulaceae bacterium | reverse complement strand
GATGATGTCGTGCAGGACGCGGCCCCCTTCCACGCCGGTGAGTTTGGCGTCGAGTCCCTGGAACTTGACGGTGAAGGCCGCGTGGTCGATGCCCAGCTGGTGCAGCATCGTGGCATGCAGGTCGTGCACGTTGCAGCCGTTCTCGACCGGCGCATAGCCCAGCTCGTCGGTCGCGCCGTAGACTCTTCCGCGCTGGATGCCTCCCCCCGCCAGCCACACCGTCATCGCCTTGTTGTGATGGTCGCGCCCGTTGCCCCCCTGCGACATCGGGGTACGGCCAAACTCGCCCGCCCAGACGACCAGCGTGTCATCGAACATGCCACACCGCTTGAGATCGGTGATCAGCGCCATGCAGGCACGATCGATCTCCTTCGCCTTCAAGGCGATGCCTTCCTTCACCTCGCTGTGATGGTCCCAGTCCTTGTGATAGAGCTGGACGAACCGGACGCCGCGCTCCACCAGTCGGCGCGCAAGCAGACAGTTGCCGGCAAAGGAGCCGTCACCCGGCTGACAGCCGTAGAGTTCCAGCGTCCGGGCATCCTCGCCGCGGAGGTCCATGAGTTCGGGCACGCTGGTCTGCATCTGGAACGCCATCTCGTACTGCACAATCCGCGTGGCAATTTCCGGGTCGTCCACCACCGTCTGGTGCTGCCGGTTCAACGCACCAATGGCGTGAACGTCCGCCGCCTGCCGCTCCGGCGAGATCCCCGCCGGGTTCGACAGATACAGGACCGGGTCCCCTTGCGATCGCAGCTGCACCCCCTGATAGCGACTCGGCAGGAAACCGCTGCTCCACTGCCGCGCTGCGATCGGCTGATTCTGTCCCCCTTCGCCCAGCGACATCAGCACGACGAATCCGGGCAGATTCTCCGACTCGCTGCCCAGGCCATAGGTCACCCAGGCCCCCATGCTGGGCCGGCCCGCAATCTGCGTGCCCGTGTTCATGAACATGTGGGCCGGGTCATGATTGATCGCCTCCGTGGTCATCGAGCGGATCAGACACAGATCGTCGATCACGGAGCCGATGTGCGGGAACAGACTGCAGATCTCCGTCTGATTCGCGCCGTATTTCGCGAACGGGTGCTGCGGACCGAAGCAGACGAGCGGCTGCCCCTGGAGCTGCGCCAGCTGCTGACCCAGGGTCAGACTCTCCGGCATCGGCTGGCCGTGCCTTTCGCCGAGCATCGGCTTGTAGTCAAACGTCTCGAGTTGTGACGGGCCGCCGGCCATTGTGAGCCAGATGACGCGTGTGGCGCGCTGGGGCAGCGGCAGCGAAGTCAGGACCCCTTGCGCCGGAGCCGCCTGCAGCGGCGTGGGGCGCAGGAGCGTGGCGAGCGCCACAGCGCCCAGGCCGTGGCAGGTCGTACCCAGAAAGGCACGGCGGGTAAGCGGCGCGAACGGCACGAGTCTCTTCATGGCAGGCTACCTATGATCGTGTGATCGTCTCGTGAAGATTCAGCAGCACGCGCGCCACATGCGTCCAGGCTGCCAGCTCCACCTGGTCCATGTCGGCAGGAACGGGTGCGAACCCGATCTGCAGCAGCGCTGCCGCAGCCTGCGGATCGGCGTGATACGTGCGGCGTTGCAGTTCGAGCAGTTCCCGCATCACGCGCAACTCGTCTGCCCGTGGATTCCGCTGCAGCACAACCTGCCAGGCGCGGACCAGGCGTTCCTCCGTGTCGCCACACTCCCGCAGCACGCGTGCGGCCAGCGCGCGTCCCGCTTCGACGTAGGTCGGGTCGTTCAGCAGCACCAGCGCCTGTTGTGGTATGTTCGACCGCCCGCGTTCTGCGGCACACTCCTCGCGGCTCGGCGCGTCGAAGGCCAGCAGGCTGGGATGGAGGAACGTGCGCTGCCACCAGACGTAGAGACCACGCCGGTACTGGCTGGCGCCGGTGTCTGGCACGTAGTCCCGCGGCGGGAAGTTCAGGTTCTCCCAGTATCGGTCCGGCTGGTACGGCTTGACGCTCGGACCTCCAATAGTCGGCACGAGTAGCCCGGACGCCGCCAGGGCCGTGTCGCGGATGAGCTCCGCGTCCAGACGAAAGGCACTCTGGCGCGCATACTCGCGGTTATCCGGATCGGCCGCCCACAGCTCAGGTCCCGCCGTGGAAACCTGCCGATAGGTGGCGCTGGTGACAAGCGTCCGGACCATGTGGTTCAGGTCCCACCCGCTGTCCATGAACTCGCACGCCAGCCAGTCGAGCAGCGCGGGGTTGGCGGGCGGTTCACCTTGAGCCCCCAGATCGCTCAGCACCTTGCTCAGCCCTGCGCCAAAGAACTGCTTCCACAGTCGGTTCATGGTGGTGCGTGCGGTCAGAGGATTGTCGCGTGACACCAGCCACTGGGCCAGGTCGAGCCGCGTCAGCTCGCGTCCCTCGACAGCCGGTTGAGGCAAGTAGTGCGGCACCGCCGGCCGCACCACCTCGCCGCTCTCATCCATCCAGTTGCCTCGCGGCAGGATGCGCACGACGCGTTTTTCCGGCGCGCTCACACTTACCAGGCACTTGGGTAACGACTCGTAGTACTCCGTGCGTTCGCGCTGGGCCTTTGCCACGGCCTCGCGCTCCGCGGCAAACAACTCCGTCACCACACCACGAAAGTACTCGCGCACAATCCGCTGCTGGTCAGCTGTCCGGTCCGGCTCCGGCCGCTGCAGCAGCTCCATGACCTGCTGCGCCGTCTGCCTGGCTGCGTCGGACGCCTGGGAGTCAGGCCGCAGCTCGGGCAGCGTGACGTGGTACCTCACGACATCCGCCTCCCACTGCTTCTGAGCGGCGTCGAGCTGCGGAATCACCGCCTCGAAGGCGCCGGCCGCCGTGGCGCACGCCGCATCCAGCTCCGCCAGATGCTGCGTCTGCTCCGGCGAAACCACCAGCATGCCCTCTTCACGTCGGCCCAGAATCGGCTCCTGGATGTCTGCGAAAAACGCGCCCAACGCGTAGAAATCCCGCGCGGTGAACGGATCGAACTTGTGATCGTGACACTGGGCGCAGCCGGTCGTCTGCCCGAGCCACACAGTACCCATGGCACGTACACGATCGGCCAGCATGCGTGCTTCGTAGTCCCGCGCCTGGGCACCACCTTCCTCGGTTGTGAGCAGCAACCGGTTGAAGGCCGAGCCGACACGTGTCTGCTGGTTCGCATCGGGCAGCAGGTCGCCCGCAATCTGCTCGATCGTGAACCGATCGAACGGCTTGTTCTCGTTGAAACTCCGGATCACCCAGTCGCGATAGGGCCAGACATTGCGTGGATTATCGCTGTGATACCCGATGGTGTCGGCGAACCGCACCACATCCAGCCACGCGAGCGCCATGCGTTCTCCGTAATGTGGATTCCGCATCAGTCGGTCGACCAGCTGCGTATAGGCGTCAGGGGACGCATCGTTTTCGAACGCCGCAACTTCTTCAGGAGTTGGCGGGAGGCCGATCAGGTCCCAACAGACGCGGCGGATCAGCGTGCGGCGATCCGCTTCGGCAGACGGCTGCAGGCCGAGCTCGGCCAGTCGTCGCGTCACGAGCACGTCGATACCGTGCTGCCCTGCCGGAATCTCGGCTTTCACCGGCGGCTCGTACGCCCAGTGCCGCTGGTACTCCGCCCCCTGTTCGATCCACCGTCTGAGGATTTCCTTCTGGCGCTGCGTCAATACCTTGTGCGAATCGGGGGGCGGCATCCGGTCCTCCGGCTCCTCCGCCAGGATCCGGTCGATCAGCGTGCTGGCCGCCGGGTCGCCCGGGACAAAGGCGGCGCTGTCGAGCGCCTCGTCGCGGAGGTCCAGGCGCAGGTCCGCCTCCCGGCGACTCGGGTCCGGGCCGTGGCAGTGGAAACAGTTGTCCGAGAGTACCGGCCGCACGTCACGGTTGAACTCCACCTTGTCCGGCACAGGCGGGTCAGCCGCGACAGGGATTGCCCACACGCACCATAGCCCGGCCAGGAGCCCGGCAATGACCCTGCGCACCGACACACCAACTCCCTCACAGCAACGCCGTAAGCTGGGCAGAACCATGGCTTGATCGCACCTCAATCACATGGGAAGCCTGACCCGTTCCGACTGCTCGCGCTTGATGCGTTGATTGTACCATCTAGCCGTACCCTGGGGCCATGTCGCTGCTTGAACGCCAGCCGCCTCCAGCCTCCAATCTCCAGCCGCGAACCTCCCGTCTCCAGCAGACGCGGAAAGCTGCCGGGGGGGGCGGTGTCCCTTGCATCAGGCGATCGCCGCGTCGATACTGACACTCGGTCGCCAGAACATGTGAGTTGGGTTTCCGGACCGCGGATCGTTCGCGACTGACTGGCCGACCAGGCCACGTTGCTCGGCTGGAAATCGACTGGGGGAGAACTGCAGATGCGGACACTTCGTTGTGATCGCCGGGAATTCCTGGCCGGCGCGGGGTTGGGGGCAGCAGCGTTGTACTGGAACGGGTCACTGCCGGCGGCGGACGCGCGGGAGGCCGAGACAGTCCACGTGGCGATCAACCAGTGGTCGGTAGGGGCCATGCGTGCCCGCGACACGCAGCGCAAGGACCTGCCTCTGGATGACGAGCTGGCAGGGCTGGCGGCCTGCGGAGTCAACGGCCTGGAGCCCGGGCTCCAGACGCCGGAGCAGGTCGGCGCGATGGCGGCGCAGCTGGCGAAACACGGCCTGGAAATGCGTTCCGTGTATACGGGCAGCGAGTTGCTCGAGCCCGCCGCCACGCAGCAGGAGATCGAGCGAATTGTGGCGCTGGCCACACGGGCCCGGGAGTTCGGGACGAAGATCATCGTCACCAATCCCAGCCCGTTGCCGAACCGGCAAGGCAAGAACGACGCGCAGTTGACGGCGCAGGCTGCGGGCCTGAATCAGCTGGGGGGGCAACTCGCCGCGCTGGGGATGACCTTGGCGTACCATACGCACGATGTGGAGCTGGAGCACGCGGCGCGGGAATTCCACCATATGATGCTGGCCACCGAGCCCGAGTGCCTGTCGCTGTGCCTGGACGCGCACTGGGTGTACCGTGGCG
>DAISIS010000429.1:0-5002 GCA_036821925.1 Pirellulaceae bacterium | reverse complement strand
GCCGCCTGGCTGTCGAAACCCAGGCGAATCCGTTAGGATGGCGGACACGCGGGGGACGCCGCAGGACGGGCCGCCACACGGCCGGGCGGCGCGGACGGTCGCAGCGGTGCGACGCGCTGGACCGGCGTCCGGCAGGTCATGGCGCAACCAGGTCGATTCGCAGGAACTTCGCATGCCAGCAGTCCTCGTGATCGATGACGATCGCACGGTGCAGAGTCTCGTTCGTCGAGCGGTGCGCGACATGGACCTGACGATGCTGACAGCCGGAACGGCCGCGGAGGGGCTGGCCTGCCTGCGCGCTCAGACGGTCGACGCGTTGCTCCTGGACGTCATGCTTCCCGACGGATCTGGACTGGAGTTGGCGCAGGAGGTGCGCGCCATCGATCCGCGTCTGCCCGTGACGTTCATCACGGTATCCGACGACAGCGACGTGGCCATCGAAGCGATGAAGCTGGGCGCCTATGACTTCCTGCTCAAGCCGCTGGAAGTGGCGAAAGTGCAGGATATCGTGGAGCGGGCGTTGGAGATGCGCCGGATGATGCAGGTGCCGGTCGCGGTGGCGGACGAAGCTCGGACTGCGGAGGAGACGCCGAGCGCGGACGCGGACCTGCTGGTGGGGCGCAGCCCGGAAATGCTGGCCGTCTACAAGGAGATTGGCCGCGTGGCGGCGCAGGACGTGGCCGTGCTGATCTGTGGCGAAAGCGGCACGGGCAAGGAGCTGGTCGCGCGCGCGCTGTACCACCACAGCCGCCGCCATGGCGAGTGCTTTCTGGCGGTCAACTGCGCGGCACTCTCCGACACCCTGCTCGAAAGCGAACTGTTCGGGCACGAGAAGGGGGCGTTCACCGGAGCGGATCGGCGCCGCATCGGCAAGTTCGAACAGTGCAACGGCGGCACGCTCTTTCTGGATGAAGTCGGCGACATGTCCCCCCTCACGCAGGCGAAGGTCCTGCGGCTGCTGCAGGAACAGAAGTTCGAACGGGTCGGCGGTACGGAAACCATCGCGACCGACGTGCGCATCATCAGCGCCACGAACCGCGACCTGGAGCAGCTGATCGAGGCGGGCGAGTTCCGGCTGGATCTCTACCACCGCCTGAACGGGTACCACATCGATCTGCCACCGCTGCGCCGCCGCGGTGATGACCTGGCGCTGCTCATCAAGTACTGCCTGGCCCGCCTGCACCGGCAGCTGGGAAAACAGATCCAGGGGGTGTCCCCCGAGGCCATGGAGCTGCTCAGAACATACACGTGGCCCGGCAATGTGCGCGAACTCCAAACCGTGCTGCGCAAAGCGGTACTCCGCGCCACCGGCCCCATCCTGGTCCCCGATTTCCTGCCGGACCAGGTGCTGCGGCGCACACTGCCTCCACCTCCGGCTGCGGCTGCGGCTGCCGGCGAGCTGCCCAGCGATATCGCTGCGTTTGTGGACACCCGCCAGAGAGCCGACTCGCGGAACCTCTATGCGGAAGGGCTGGAGATGTTCGAGCGCTACCTGCTGACACGGATCCTCCGCGAGGTAGAGGGCAATCAATCGAAAGCCGCGGAACAGCTGGGGATCACCCGCGGCAGCCTGCGCCACAAAATCCAGACTCTGGGGATTTCGATTGGCCAGGTTGTCCGTCCGGGTGCCCCTCCGCCGCCAACCGAGCAATCGGAGTCATAGCCCATCACTCTCTGGTGATGTCCACATCCACCTTTCCGGTGCTCTTGTCGCGATCCACCTCGATTTCCGTACGCGGCGTCTCGATGTCGACGATCCGCTCCTTCCGCTCACAGCCGTTGGCGCAGACCAGCGCCGTAGCCAGACATGCGGAACCCAACGCGGTTGTCCATCCTCTGCGTATCATGTGCGATACTCCTATGTTTGTTACGAAACGTGTGTCACAACTGGCTGTGTCACAACTGGCCTGGGCCAGTTGCGGCTAGTTGCATTTCACGTGCCAAAGGTATTCTCCTGGCCCCGCGCTCATGGTCTCTGCGTTTTCCAGCGACGCGACAGCGGGGCGCAGTGCCGGCAGACCGACGTCTTCGCTCGCGCCCCAACCACCATGATCGCCACACGATCACGACCCGCATTGCGCCCGAACGCCGCCACACAGCGGAACGCCGGCCGCGGACGCGCGGCGAGTCGCAGCGGGCGCGGTCTGATCCCCCTCGTCGGGTGACGCCACAGATTTCCCGTGCAGATTGGCACGGCGCGTGCAACTCGGCGAGCCGGCCGTTACGACATCGAGGGATATTTGGGGGTGATTCGCGCGGATCTCCTTGAGGATACGGATCATGGCCGACAAGAATGACGCGTCGAGCCCAGCGGCGCCGTGGCTCACACTGCTCATCGTGGCGCTGGTCATTGTCGCGTTGTACTATGCGCAGGAAGTCTTGTTGCCTCTGGCGCTGGCCGTGCTGTTGAGTTTTGTGCTGACCCCGCTGGTGACGCGGCTCGAACGTTGGCGGCTGGGGCGCATTCCAGCCGTCGTGATTGTCGTCTTGTTGACGTGCTCGGCTATCGGCGGCATCGGCCTGCTGGCGACCCGCCAGGTGGTGGAGTTGGGGATTCAACTGCCCGAATACAAGGCCAACCTGATCGAACGGATTCGCAGCGTGCGGAACGGCACCGGCGGCACGCTCAAAGAAGCCCGGCAGGCGATTGACGACATCAGCGCCGAGTTGACAGCGGACAGCGAGGACGCTCCCCGTCCGACCCTCAAGGAGACGTGGCTGTCCTGGCTGGGAACGAAGACGGAGCCGCGTTCCAAGGAGGCCGGTGCGGTGGCGGTCAAGGTGGTGGAGCTGCCTCCCTCGCCGTTGACCCAGATCCGGTCCTGGTTTGGCCCCCTCGTGGCGCCGCTCTCGACCGCCGGCATTGTGTTCGTGCTCGTCTTCTTCATCCTGGTGAATCGGGAAGACTCGCGGAACCGCATCATCCGGCTGATCGGGACATCCACCTTATACGCCACGACGGAAGCGATCGATGACGTGGCCACCCGGCTGAGCCGTTATCTGCAGATGCAGTTGCTCATCAACGCCATCTACGGCGCGATCGTCGCCCTCGGCCTGGGGCTGCTGGGCGTCCCGAACGCGTTGCTGTGGGGCATCTTCGGCATGCTGCTGCGTTTCCTACCGTACATCGGTCCCTGGATCGCGGCCGCCATGCCGATCACGTTGTCCCTGGCCACATCGCCGGGTTGGTCCCAGCCCTTGTGGACGGTCGGCCTGTTCGTAGCGTTGGAACTGGTGGTCAACAACGTGCTGGAACCTTGGCTATACGGCAGTCGCGTGGGGGTGTCGTCGATGGGGGTGATCCTGGCCGCCATCTTCTGGACCTGGCTGTGGGGGCCGATCGGACTGGTGCTGGCCATGCCGCTGACCGTCTGTGCGGTCGTCGTCGGCAATTATGTTCCGCAGCTGCGTTTCCTGTCTGTGTTGCTCGGTGACCGCGCTGCATTGCAGCCGCACGAGCACATGTATCAACGGCTGCTGGCCGCGGACGACGTGGAGACGAGTCGGCTGGCGGAAGACTACCTGAAGTCGGTCGACTGGATTGAACTCTACGATCGCGTCGTGATTCCGGCGCTCCAGCTGGCGGAACGCGATCGTCACGCGGGGCTGCTGAGCGAGCGTCAGGAGACGCTGGTGATCGAGACGGCGCAGGAGCTGATCGAGGACTTGGGCGAGCGTCAGCTGGAGTTGGCCCGGCAGGCCGCCGCTGCGGAGGCGCCGGGCGACGCGGGGGACGAGGCGGCAGCCCGCGTGTTCTGTGTTCCCGTGCGCGATCAGGCAGACGAGACGGCGGCCGTGATGCTGGGCCAGACTCTCTCGAGCGCCGGTTTCGCAGCGGACGTCGGGTCGCTCCATCTGCTGGCCAGCGAGGTGGTGGACCGGATCGCAGCCGCAGAGTATGACGTGGCCGTCATCGTGATGCTGCCCCCGTTCGGCTCACGCAACGCGCGGTACCTCTGCAAACGCCTCCGGCAAAGCAATCCCGATCTGCGGATCGTCGCCGCGTTGCTCAACGGCGCGCAGCTCAAAAGCACGCAGCAGCGTCTGCAGGACAGCGGCGCCGACCTGGTCGTGACCAGTCTCCCGAGCGCGGTCAGCGCTGTCCGGAACCTCGCCCGGCGGGCTTGCCCGGCCGCCTCCAGCTGAATCGTGCGCGCCCGCACCGTGTGGCGGCCCAGCCCACCCTCTGCGGACCTCCTGACAGATCCGCGTCACTGTGGCGGCGTCTCGACCCCCGTCGGTGGCGGCGATTGTGCCGCGGCGCGGCAGGTGGGCGGCCGGCACCCCGGTTTTGTTGTTCGGGCGCCGGGGCGAACGTATACTTGAGCGGTCGTCGTTCCAGCCCCAGCGCGGGCGGGAGCGGGGATGAGCAGACCGGAAAACCGGAATACCGAGAGGAGACACTGTGAGCCACCGCATCGACTTCTGCCGCATGAGCGCCGTTGTGTCACGCACGCTGTGGTGCGCACTTGCCATGTGCTGGGGCGCCGGTTCCGCGTCCGGGGCCGAGGCGCGATTCATGCAGTATCCCGACATCCACGGCGACCAGGTCGTATTCAGTTACGAGAATGATCTCTGGCTCGTCGCGGTGGGCGGTGGGACAGCGCGGCGGATGACGACCTTCCCGGGCAAGGAATCGATGGCTCGTTTCTCGCCTGACGGACAGTGGATTGCCTTCACGGCCAGTTACGAAGGCGCGTCCGACGCCTACGTCATGCCGGCCGCGGGCGGCGCGCCGCAGCGGCTGACGTACGCACCCGGCGGCGCCCAGGTATTGGGCTGGACGCCCGATGGCACGCGCGTCGTAATCCGGTCGTTCCTGGAGACATTCATCTACCGCGACCCGAACCTGTACTTCGTTCCGCGCGCTGGGGGTCCGCCCGAGCGTTTCCCGATCGACCGCGGCGTGCTCTGCAGCTTCGCTCCCGACGGGAATCGGATGCTCTACTGCCGCAAGGGACGCGAAGAGTACCAGTGGAAACGCTACAAGGGTGGCCACTAC
>DAISIS010000428.1:0-5013 GCA_036821925.1 Pirellulaceae bacterium | reverse complement strand
CCCGCTGAAAAAGTCCTCGACCTCTACTTCCTGGATGCGCGCTGCATGCTGATCGAAATAGCCGCGCTGCTGGATCGCTATGATCGAGCGGTGCAGGACCAGCCGGGTGAGGTGCCGGCCAGCACCGACCGCCTGGACTGCATCTACCAGGCCCTGACGCTGCTGGCGGATCGCGAGTGCACGCACGATCGCAGCGCGCGATTACTGAATCTGTTTTCTGATCTTCCGTGACGGAGCGCCCTGCATGCAGATCATTCAACCCCATTACCATGGCATCGCCCGGACAGCCCAGGATTACGAACGGATGGCCATGTCGGGCGTGGTGGCGGTGGCCGAGCCCGCGTTCTGGGCGGGGTTCGACCGGGCCTACCCCGAGACCTTCCTCGACTACTTCCGCCAGATCAGCGAATTCGAGCCGACGCGTGCGGCCCAGTACGGGATCCGTCACTTCTGTTGGGTGGCGGTGAATCCGAAGGAAGCCGAGAACCCGGCGCTGGGACGCGAGGTGCTGCGGCACATGCCGGATTTCTTCCGCCGCCCCACGGTGCTGGGTGTCGGCGAGATCGGATTCCACAAGACCACCAGGCACGAGGAGGCGATTTTTGAGGAGCAGCTGGCGCTGGCCAGCGAACATCACCAGCTCGTGCTGATCCACACGCCCCACCTGCAAGACAAGGTACGCGGCACGCGCCGCACGCTGGAGATCCTGCGCCACATGCAGATCGAGCCCGGGCGCGTCTGGATCGATCATGTCGAGGAGCACACGATCCGCGAGCCGCTGGAGGCCGGGTACTGGGTCGGCTTGACCCTGTATCCCATCACCAAATGCTCGCCCCGTCGCGCGGTGGACATGCTGGAGCTGTACGGGCGCGAACGCATCCTGGTCAATTCCTCCGCAGATTGGGGGCCCAGCGATCCGTTTACGCTGCAGGAGTGTATCTGCGAATTCCGGCGGCGCGGACACTCCCGGCAGGACGCGATCGAGATCTTCCACAACAACCCCTGCCGCTTCCTGGGCCAGAACCCGAAATTCGACATCAGACCGATCCGCATCACCGAGGAGTGAATCAGGATGAACAGCGCACCGCAGGTGTTTTTTGGACGTTTCCCGACAACTCGCATGCGCCGCAATCGCCGGTATGCCTGGTCGCGGGCCCTCGTGCGCGAGCACGACCTGACGGTGAACGACCTGATCTGGCCCGTGTTCATCTGCGACGGGGAGGGGCAGCGGGAGCCGGTGTCCTCCATGCCGGGTGTCAACCGCCTGTCAGTCGACCTGCTGGTGGATGCGGTGGGCGAGGCGGCAGACCTGGGGATTCCGACCGTCGCCCTGTTTCCTGCCACGAACCCCGCCAAGAAGACACCGGGCGCCGAGGAGGCCTGGAACCCGGACAACCTGATCTGTACGGCGGTCCGCGCGCTCAAAGATGCACTCGGTGACCGCATCGGGGTCCTGTGCGATGTGGCGCTGGACCCGTACACCAGCCACGGCCAGGACGGACTGGTGGAGAACAACTACGTCGTCAACGACCCGACGCTCGACGCGCTCTGCAAGCAGGCCCTGGCGCAGGCCGACGCGGGCTGCGATGTGATCGCCCCCTCCGACATGATGGACGGCCGGATCGGAGCGGTACGCAATGCACTGGACGAAAACGGTTTCGAACACGTGCTCATCATGGCGTATGCCGCCAAGTACGCCTCGGCGTTCTACGGGCCGTTCCGCGAGGCGGTCGGCTCCGCGACCAGTCTGGGAAGCGGCGACAAGAAGACCTATCAGATGGATCCGGCCAATGGCGACGAAGCGCTGCGCGAAGTGGCCCTGGATCTCGACGAAGGTGCGGATATGGTGATGGTCAAGCCAGGTATGCCCTACCTGGACGTTGTGCACCGCGTGAAGCAGACGTTTGGCGTGCCGACCTTCGTCTATCAGGTGAGTGGCGAGTATGCGATGCTTTGTGGAGCTGCCCAACGCGGCTGGCTCGACCACGACCGGGTGATGCTGGAGAGCCTGCTGGGGTTCAAACGCGCCGGCGCGGACGGGATCCTGACCTACTTTGCCGTCGCCGCCGCACGCCTGCTGCAGGCCGGCTCCTAGCGGCCGGCGGTCTGCGCGGGGGCCCAGGCCGCGCGGAGAGTTGCTGCGCCCGCTGGAGTCCCAGAAAACGTGTGGGGCGGTCGTCGGACCGCCCCACACCATTGTGGCCCTCACACATTGTGGCCATTGTGCCCACAGCGTACCGTGCGTGCGGCTGCCTAGTTCCCACCACCGCGGCGCTGGGCGCCCGGGGCGCGGCGGCGGAGCTGGGACAGGTCAAACGGCTCGCCGAGCATCTCCTTGTATTTTGCTTTCTGATCTTCGGTCAGGATCTCCATCACTTTCGCGTTCATCTTCTCCCCCATTTCACCGAACGCGGCGGGGCCAGCATCCCGCATCGACTCCCGGAGTTCACGCATGGCTGCCCGGATCTTCCCGGTCTGTTCCTCGGTGATCGAGAGTTCCTTGGCCAGTTCGTCGCCCACGATCGCCATGACGCCCGACGCCTGCAGGCGGATCTGCTTCAGCCGTGCGACCTGCTTCTCGTCGAGGACTTCCGCGATCTTCTTCTCTTGTTCAGCGGTCCGCGCGGCGAACTCTTCCATCGCCTTCTCGCGCTCTTCGGCCGTCATGTCCTGGAAACTGCGGCGCTGGCCACCCTGGTTGCGGGGCGGCGCGAGCGATTCCTCGAGCTTCGTCACCTGTTCCTCTGTGAGGTTGAGCTCCTTCTGGACGGCTTCGGCCCGCAGCAGCATGGCGGAACCCATTCCCATACGGCCCCCCGGCCGGCCCTGACGCGGACGGTCTTGCGCAGACGCGACCAGGGTCAACATCAGGACGGCGGCAGACGCGGACAAAAAGGCTGCACGTCGATTCATGACAAACTCCCCGTGAAAAAACAGACTGCGTGAACGCACTCTACACAACGCATACCTCCCCCGCAGGAGGTGCATACTGTCTCCGATCCCTATGAAACGCCACGGCTCGCGGAAGGTTGCGGCCGGACGGGCGATTCCCGGCATTTCTCGCCCGGTATTTTATTCCTGCTTCTCGCCAGATTCTGTAGCCGGCTGCCATGTTTCTGCCATGGGTCCGCCAGGCGTTTCAGGCCTATCGGTGGTTTCCCGGTCGGATATGCAGGTGACAGCAGCCGTCGCGGCCCGGCTGCCACGTGTCGGCCGAGAATGCGAATCCGGCTCCCTCGAAGGTCCCCGCGTCAATCGCCGCCGCAATCTGGCACAGCGTGGCCACCTCCTGATCGCTGAGCCCCGCCTCTTGCCAGGCGTCCTTGAGGGGGCAGCTTTGCAGGGTGATGTCCAGCTGGTGAGCGTCGCAGCGTTCGACATCGGCCGAGAACATCCGGCCGGCGTCGGGGATACCGGCGAGGAAGGCCTGGCACAATCCGGGCAGATCATCCGGGGCGAACGCTGCGAACGGCTGGCCGACCGTTTCTCCCCGGCGGCGGATGGCCCGCTGCAGGATGGCGATGGCCCGTGGTTCGTCCAGCTCCCGGCGCAGTTCATCGAAGATCAGGTAGTAGAGCATCGCCCGGTGTTTGAAGGCGGCGTACAGCTGTTTTCGCAGCTCCTGTTCGGACATCTTGGCTGTTCTCCCTGTTCTCCGCGTTCTCCCTCGGCTGCCACCTCACCGCAGCGCGTCCGACCAGCCCGTTGCGGCTTCTTGTTCTTGTCGCTGTTCGTGTTCTTGCCGCACGGTCGGCGGCCGGGGCAGCTACTTCTGCGCTGTGACAGGATCCTGTCCGGCTGCCCAGGCGCAGCCGCGGCGGATCAACTCGGCGGGGCCCGGAAGCGTGAAGGCTTTCACATCGTGCCCGAGCGGCGTGTGAAACACGCGTCCAGCGCCGTACTGCAACACAAAGGCCATTGGATGGTCCTGGCCCGTGACATTCGAGTGGGCAGTAGCCAGGACGGTAATCGGTGGTTCGCCAGTCAGGCAGAAGTACAGCTCATCGACCGTTTCAAACGACTCCAGGCCGCGCGTCACCGGGTGGTCCTGGTTTACGATGTCCACGCGAAACGGACCGTGCGGGTCGTGTGTCTGGACTTTGTCCCACACGCGTCCGGCGAGTTTCTCGAATTCCGGCCAGCCGCTCCAGGCGCCGCACGAGAAGTGCAGCAGCACCAGCCCCTTGCCCTGCTGCACGAACCGCTGCAGATGTTCGGCGGCCGCCCGGCTGGGGTCGGGGCTCTCCCAGTTCATATAGTTGAGTACCACGAGATCGTACTGGTCCAGCGCCGGCGACGCGAGGAACTCCGGATCTTCAATCACCCGCACGATCATCCGCGGGTCCTGCTCGAGTATCTGCCGCACCGCCGGGGTGGTCTCTTTCCACACGTGCCCAGGATAGTCGTTGCCGGTCACAATCAGCACGCGGATCTTCGCCGCGTCGTCGGCCCGCACCCAGGCCGGCCCAGCTGCCAGGAGAACCAGGAGAACCAGAATCGCCCATCCGATCGTCTTGCTGCGCTGCATGGTGATATCTCCGAGTCACTATGGTCCGAGCTGATAGCTCTGTTGTCTGCAGAAACCCTTCACACGCACGCTGCCCTGGGGCAGCACCTCGACTGTTGCGTACGCGTTGTCGTCGGTGCCGGATCCTTCGACCAGCGCACGGACTGTCACGTAGTGGATGCCGTTGATGTCCCGATAGTCGCCGGCGTGGTAGTGACCCTGGAACACAGCGCGCACGTGGCCGGAGCGTTCGAGCGACTCGCGCACGGCGGCCGCGTTCTTGACCCCATAAGAATCGTCGACATCCAGACGCTGGTGCACGAACACGATGGTGGGACGTTCAGACCTGGCCAGGTCGTCCTGCAGCCACTTCAGTTCTTCGGAGGGAATGCGGGAATCGGTCCAGTCGAAATTCTTCCGGCCATACGGTTGTTCGTCATCGCGATAACAGGCATCCAACACAATGTAGTGATACGCCTGTGTGTCGAATGCGTAGTACGTCTGCT
>DAISIS010000427.1:0-5050 GCA_036821925.1 Pirellulaceae bacterium | reverse complement strand
CAGCGGATCGGTGGCCGCGTCCTGGCCGTTGATGCGCGCGCCGCACGTCACCAGCCCCAGGCCGGCGGTGAGGTGGACCACCAGCACTACGAACCACACGCGACGCCGCACCGCAGTAGAACGATGATGAGCCATGGCAACTCCCGCTTATGCCGGACCACGATCGAGCGTTGACACGCCTATCATAGCCAGAAGACGCGGACCTGCGAAGCGACCGGTGGTGACAGGCACTGCCCGGGCCCACCCAACGTGATCAGGCCCGACGTTCATTCGCCCCGGAACACCCAGTGCCGCGACAGCTCGAAATTCGCGACGGTCCCCGCCGCGATGCCGGCCAGGGCGGCCAGCATCAGGTGCTCGCGGAACCAGGGTATCAGGGCCGGGGCGAGCACGGCGATGGCCCAGCTCAGCGCGCCCCCCAGCGAACAGCTCCCGACAAACCGGCCGAAGCGCGCCGCCAGGCGGCCGGTGGCCCGCCGCGCGAATGTGATGCGGTCGTTCAGCACGAAGTTCCAGGTCATCGCCGCGAAGATTCCCAGGGCGCGTGCCAGCGGCAGCAGGGCACCGCTCCGGAGCAGCAGCAGGTAGCAGGTCAGATCCACCAGCATGCCGCTGGCCCCCACCAGGCAGAACTGCAAGAGTTGCGAACAGCCGGCATAGCGATAGTCAGCCAGTCGCTTGAGGTGGTACAGATACCGCATCTGCTCCGCGACACTCAGCTTGCTGACACCATGCTGCCGATCAGCAAACTGGATGGGCACTTCCTGCACGTTCGTGCAGTCAGCCTTCACCATCAGTTCCAGGCCAATTTTGTAACCGACCGGATCGAGTTCCGCGGCGCGGCGATACACGTCGCGCGGCAGCGCAAAGAACCCAGCCAGCGGATCGCGGGCGCTGGAAAAGGGGCGTGCCAGCAGCGTGGCGACACGACTGTTGAGCCAGCGGAACCAG
This sequence comes from Pirellulaceae bacterium, assembly GCA_036821925.1. Taxonomy (GTDB): domain Bacteria; phylum Planctomycetota; class Planctomycetia; order Pirellulales; family Pirellulaceae; genus JAAYDI01. The sequence goes on along the minus strand of DAISIS010000427.1, from coordinate 4,099 downwards.
CCCCACTGTGCATCGGTCCCGCCGCCTGCCACGTATCGGCTCCCGATCACGAAGTCCGCCTGCGCCTCGGTGCAGCGCCGGATCATCTCCGGCAGCTTCTCCGGCGGGTGGCTCAAGTCCGCATCCATACACACCAGCACCGTGCCCTGCGCGACGTCAAACCCGCGCAACACTGCGGTGCTGAGCCCGCGCTCGCTGACGCGCGTGATCAGCCGGATAGGATGGCCTTCCAGCTCCAGGATCTGGACCACTTCGTCCGTGCCATCCTGGCTGTTGTCATCCACAATGATGATTTCGTAAGTCACGCCGGCCGACTCGAGCGCCGCCCCCACCCGCAACACCAGCTCCCGGATGTTGTCCACTTCGCAATAGGCCGGTACGACGACCGACACCAGCGGGGAACCGGTTAACGACTGCGGCTGCGGCTGCGGCTGCACCCGCGGGACAGGGACGGCTTGCGTTGCCATGGCCAACGCCCTTGTTCGAGGTGATGCGTGCCACCCGTGGTCAAAGCGTCTGCCACCACGGAGCTTCCGTTACAACCCTACGTCGCCGCCGTGCGCCTGAGCTATGGTTTCTCAGGCAAAGTGCCGAAGGACACGCTGAGCGATGAGAGTTCCGAAGCCCACACTGGCAGCCATCTGGCTGGTCGTGCCGGTTCTGCTGACCCTGCTGATTGTCTGGACCAACAGCCAGTTCCCGCTGGACTTCTGGCTGCACGTCACCAGCGGTCGCTGGATGTGCGCGACCCACCGCCTGATCGCTGTTGACACCTTCACGCATACGATCGCCGGCCAGCAGGTCCAGAACCAACCCTGGCTCGCCCAGCTGCTGATGTATCAGACCTACCGGCTGGGCGGCTACCCTCTGGTGCAGTTCGCGCTCGGCGCGGCGTACGGCGTCGCGATTGGCCTGATCACGCACCTCACCTACCGGCGCGTTCGCGACAGCCGCGTGACGGCGGCGGTGATGGTCGCCGCAGTGGCCGTGGCCAGTACGAACATGGCGATCCGGCCGCAAGCGTTCTCGGTGCTTCTCTTCGCGGCCGAGCTGCATGTGCTGAGCACCTGGGGAGCGCGCCGTTTTACACCCTGGGTTGTGGCGGGCATCGAACTGCTCTGGTCCAACACCCACGGCGCCTTTCCGCTGGGAGTCGTGCTGCCGTACATCTTCTTGATCGGCGTCAGCGGCCAACGCGTCTGGCACGGCCAACGAGTCGCCGCCCAGGACGCGGCCGGCTTGCGGACCAGGCTTCTCTGCTGCGTGCTGGCAACCGGCGCGATGTTTGTGAACCCCCAGGGGTTCGCGAACTTCCAGTATGTGTCCGGAGTCGCGTCCCGCGCCACGGAGCGCAACATCGAGGAATGGCAGCCGACCAGCGTGGAAAACGTCGCCGGAACCGCCTTCATGCTGTCGGTGGCCGGCACGCTGCTGGTGCTCAGCACAACCCGCCGCAGCACGTCTCTGACCGACGCGCTGCTCCTGGCGTCGTTCTTCGTCGTGGGAGTGAAGTCGCAGCGGATGGTCATCTGGTGGGCGCTCGTCTTTCCAGCCATCCTGGCACCTCAGGTGGGCCTTCTGCTGCAGCGCTGTAGTGCGGCAGGCCAGCGGATCTGGCGCGCGGGACGCGACCGCCTCGCGCGCCGGGTGCCTGCCGGCATCTCCGCTCATGACTCCGACACCCGCGGTCTGTTCACGCAGCTGCGCGCGCTGGCCGCACGCATCGCCCGGCCTCGCGACACTCAGTCGGACACGCTGAACTGGATCGTCGCCGCGTCCCTGTGCACCCTGCTCGCGCTCTCGACACCCTGGACCCGCCCCTTCAACCCCCTCCTGCCGCCGCACAAACGAGTCGCCGTCCCGTACGACGAACCGCTCGAGGCGGTCACATTCCTCGCCTCCAGCAACTATCAGGGCCGCATGTATCAGCCGATGGAATGGGGCTCCTACGTCTCCTGGCGGCTCGATCCGCGCGTCAAGGTGTTCGTGGATTCGCGCATCGACTTCTTCCCCGACAGCGTCTGGGATGATTATGTGTCGATCGGCACGCAGCCCGATCGGGCCCTGGCAACACTCGATCGCTATGGCGTGAATCTCGTGCTCTGGGACCCGCGTCTGTCCCGCACGCTGCCGGCGGCACTGGATGCATCACCGGAGTGGAGGAGAGTGTACAGTGATGGGAAGAGTGTGGTGTTTTGGAGGGGGTAGTGTTCAGTGTTCAGTTTTCAGTGTTCAGTTTTCAGTGTTCAGGGGTGGGGTATGGAGCGTGACGGGTCCGAGCAGGCCGGAAGGGAGCAGGGGATCGGTGGCCTGGTAGGGGTTCCAGGTGGTCCACGTATGGCGCTGCGCTGCCGGCTGCCCGGCATCACCGATCAGTCGGTTCGGCCAGAGGTTCGCCACATCGATCTCCAGCTGGTTGTCTCGCGGCCGGACGGCCCGCGCGATATCGACGCTCCACGGCGCCGTCCATACGACCCCCAGATCGTGCCCGTTCAGTCGTACGCGCGCCATACAGTGCACAGTGCCCAAGTCCAGCCACAGGTGTGACGGGGCGGCGGGCAGCTCCGCCGGGAGGTCAAACGTACGGCGGTAGGTCGCAATGCCCGAGAAATGCCGGACGCCGGACGACGCGTGTTGGCTCCAGTCCGCCAGCGCTGCGAATTCCAGCACTCCCGGCCCTCCGGCCGCTGGATCGAACACCACTTGCCACGGCCCCTCGATCGTGGCGACCTGCTGCGTAGCGGGGAAGTTCCCCGTTCCACTGCCGGTCTCCGTCCGTTCTCCGGCCCGTGTGCGGAACACTACGAAGTAGCTTTCGTACGGCGCGAACTGCAGCGGGACCAGCGTGCGGCCGTCGACTTGGCGGCGATCGGGCAGAGGGCGGATGGTCCCGTCCACGGGATGCCACAGTTCCGGCTCTCCTGCGGGCACACGAAAGATGCACGGTGTGGCGACGCGCTCCGCGGTGCGGTTGGCGACAAAATACACCTCCATCTCCGGCATGGTCCGATGCGTGTACCGGAGCGATCCATCCGCCTCGAAGTCGGGTGGCACGCCGGCGTCGGCCAGCAAGCGCGCCGTGGCCGCGCAGTCCGGATACAGTGGCTCGTCCTCGTTCGTGCGCGGGTCCAATAGCCACGGCGGCATGTCGTAGGCACCCAGGATCACCGCGGCGGTCCAGGTTCCGGCAACCGGGTCCCGCGTGTACCAGTCCGGGGCATCGACATCCCGGGCTGCCAGCCAGGCATCGTCGGTCGTGACATCCTGGCAGCTGCCGTCGGCGAACTGCAGCTGCAAATTACCGATCAGACCTGCGGGGTTATCGCTGTCGGCTGCATTCGTGGCGGCAACACACAGCACGTTGTGACCGCTGGTGAGCAGCGCCAGCACATCAGCGCGGTAGACCAGGTGGAAGTTATCACCCTGCAAAGCCGGGTGTCCGTTGATCCACGCCTGGAACCCGTTGTCGGCCGTCATTTCAAGCACCGCTGCCGCTACCTGTTCCCGATCATCCAGTCGAAACGTGCGGCGAAAGAACCGCTGCGCGGGCGGTGCTGCCACAGCCGGCTGCCCCTCCGAGTACCAGATCCACCGGGCACGTGTGATGGGCCGCTCCGGTGCCTCGCCCCGCCGCGCCACCTGCAGATCTCCGCCGAAGATGACTTCCCCCTGACCGCACTGGCGGCGTGTCAGCTCAGCAGGTCGCGGCAGCGCGCCCCACACGCGTTCCACGATCTGGCCAATCTGCGCATCACACTGCGGATAGTCGCTCAGGCTCGGCGATCGAACGGGCGGACTGCCCACGACGGTGGCCCCATCGGCTACGAGTTGCTCGATGCGGCGGAGCAGGGCAGGGGTCATGGTCTCCCAGGCGGGCAGCACCAGCAGGCGGCACGCCGATCCGTCGGGAAACGCAAGGCGGCCCCGTGCGACCGTGGCCTTCTGCAGCAGCACCTCCGGCGCGCACCCCTCGAAGTTGTAGCCACGCCGATCGCCCGGCACCCCTTCGAACGCCGACGGGGGCGCGAGAAACACATGGGGCGCCCCCTCGGGAGCCAGGTAACAGAGGTCAGCCACCGGGAGCCCCTGCCGCAGCAGG
>DAISIS010000426.1:0-5088 GCA_036821925.1 Pirellulaceae bacterium | reverse complement strand
CGCAAGAGCCCGCACCGCAAGAGCCCGCACCGCAAGAGCCCGCACCGCAAGAGCCCGCACCGCAAGAGCCGGCTCCGCAGGAGCCTGCGCCGCCGGAGCCCGCGGCAGACGCTCCTGCACCGTCTGAACCTGCACCGTCTGGTCAGGATCCGGCTGCTGGGCAGCCCGCGGCGGAGGGGGCGGCCAAGCCGGCGGCGGAGCCGGTCAAGTCCAAGCCGCTGGATGATGCGTTGCGGGAGGAGATCCGCACGACCCTGGCCCGCCGGGATGCCCGCCAGCCGGCCCAGGAGAAGCTCGAGCAGGCGGTCGAGCAGGCGCGGGGTCTGGTCGAGCGATACGCTCAGCAGTTGTCGCGTGCGCAGGTGCTGCAGAACGCGGCTCCGCCGGCGCCGCTGGATTACGAGGCCATTGCCCAGCAATACAATCTCAGCCACAACAAGGCGCCCCTGCTGGACATGTTGGACATCGCCCAGATCCAGCAGGCGGATCCGGCGGACGACGACCCGCCGCACTACGAGTTCGCGCGGGCCACCGAGACACTCTTCGGGCAGCAGTCGGGCATGATGCGCCGCACGCTGATCGATGTGGCGTTCGACGACCAGAACATCGCGCTGTTCGTGCCGCGGCGACTGGTCGATGGGATTCTGCCCCAGGCCGGTTTCCCGATTCCGCCGGAGAAGCTGTTCATCTACTGGCGCGAGGAGGTGCAGCCGGAAGAACTGCCGCCGCTGGACCGCATTCGGGACGAAGTGGTGGCTGCCTGGAAGATGCGGCAGGCGCTGCCGCTGGCACGCGCCAAGGCCGAACAGCTGGCCAAGCAGGTAGCGGATGCCGGCAAGCCGCTGTCCGAAGTGCTGGTGGACAATGCCGCGAACATCATCCGGTCCAATCCGTTCAGCTGGATGACGCGTGGTGCGCTGCCGGGCAGCACGGGGGCCCAGCCCATGTTGAGCAGTGTGACCGGCACGGCCAATGGCCAGCCCGTCACGATTGCGGGAGCCGGCCAGGACTTCATGCGGGCGGTATTCGACCTGAACGTGGGGCAGGTTGGTGTGGCGGTAAACCAGCCGCAGCGCTTCGTCTACGTCGTGCGGGTCGAAAGCGAGGATCCGCCGGAAGAACAGCGGCGTGACGCGTTCTTCGCGGCGGGGATCACGCCGGAGGTGGATTACCTGGTCAGGATGGAACAGTCGGACATCGTGCGCGACTGGTACAGCGGCCTGGAAAAGGACTTCCAGATCACTTGGCAACGCACGCCCGAGCGCAACTGGCGGTTCGACTGATCCGACCCGCCCGCCGGGCCCGGCAGGCGGCCGCGTCGCGCCTGGTCTTCACCGGGGCCCCGCCGGGTCGCTCGACAGGCCGGCGGGGATTCTGTCCGAGTGCATTACCGCTGCGGTTTGAACACGGCCACGCCCAGCGGTGGCAGCTGGATGTGCATCGAGTGGGGCCGGCCGTGGTGGGCGACTTTTTCGGCCTGCACGCCCGGGTGATTGCCCACGTTGCTGCCCCCGTAGTACTGCGAGTCACTGTTGAAGATTTCCTGATACCAGCCGCCGCGGGGCAGTCCCACACAGTGCCGATAGCGCACGACGGGGGTGAAGTTGCAGCAGACGACCAGGAAGTCGTCCGGGTTGCGCCCCTTGCGCAGGTAGGCCAGCACGCTGTCGTCGGCGCTCTGGCAATCGATCCACTCGAAACCGTTGCCGCTGAAGTCCTGTTCATAGAGAGCCGGTTCGCGGCGGTACATGGCGTTCAGGTCGGCCACCAGCTTCTGCACGCCGCTGTGCGTGTTCCACTGCAGTAGATCCCACTGCAGATTCGTCTCGTAATTCCACTCGTTCCACTGCGCGAAATCGCTCCCCATGAACAGCAGCTTCTTGCCGGGATGGGTCCACATGTAGGAGAACAGCAGGCGGAGGTTCGCAAACTTCTGCCACAGATCGCCCGGCATCTGGCCGAGCAACGAGCCTTTGCCGTGCACGACTTCATCGTGGGATAGCGGCAGGGCGAAGTTCTCGGTGAAGGCGTAGATCAGGCTGAACGTCAGCTCATTGTGGTGGAACCGGCGGTGGATCGGGTCGTGCCGCAGATACCGCAATGTGTCGTTCATCCAGCCCATGTTCCACTTGATGCTGAACCCCAGCCCGCCAGTGAAGGTGGGACGCGACACACCGCCCCACGCCGTCGACTCCTCGGCAATCGTCAGGATGCCGGGGTGATTCGCGTGGCAGACCTCGTTGAATTCCTTGAGGAAATTGATCGCCGGGATGTTCTCCCGTCCCCCGTACTCGTTCGGGACCCACTCCCCTTCCCCCCGGCTGTAGTCGAGGTACAGCATGGAGGCCACGGCATCCACCCGCAGCCCGTCAATGTGGTACTTGTCGAGCCAGAACAGCGCATTGGCCACCAGGAAATTCCGGACCTCCGTACGCCCGTAATTGAAGATCATCGTGCCCCAGTCGGGGTGCTCGCCCTGCCGCGGATCCTGGTGCTCGTAGAGCGCCGTGCCGTCAAACCGGCGCAGCCCGTGGCCGTCCTTCGGGAAGTGGGCGGGGACCCAGTCCAGGATCACGCCGATGCCGTTGCGGTGACAGTAATCCACGAAGTACATGAAGTCTTCGGGAGAACCGTACCGGCTGGTGACCGCATAGTACCCCACGGTCTGGTAGCCCCAGCTGCCCGTGAACGGATGCTCGCTCACCGGGAGCAGTTCCAGGTGGGTGTAGCCCTGTTGGTGACAGTAGTCCACCAGGCGGCGCGCCAGGTCCCGGTAGTTCAGCCACCCGTGCTGCCGGTCGCTCGTACGCTGCCAACTGCCCAGGTGCACTTCGTAAATCGAAATCGGCTGGTTCAGTACATCGCGCGAGCGGCGCTGTTCCAGCCACGCGTCGTCCGTCCAGTGGAAACGCGACAGGTCGGCCACAAGCGAGGCCGTGCGCGGCGGCAACTCGGCCGCGAAACCGTACGGGTCGCTCTTGTCCACGATATCGCCGTCCCACGACCGCACACGGAACTTGTACTGCTGGCCCGAACCCACCTCCGGAACGAACAACTCCCAGACGCCGCTCGGAACATGTTTGCGCATCGGGTGCCGGCGCGTGTCCCAACGGTTGAACTCCCCAATCACGCTCACCGCCGTTGCATTGGGAGCCCACACGGCGAAGTTCGTGCCGGTCACTCCGTCGATCGTCCGCAATTGAGCGCCCAGCTTGTCATAGATGCGCTCGTGCCGCCCTTGACCAAAAAGGTAGAAGTCGTAGTCGGTCAACAGCGAGCTGAACGAATAGGGGTCGTGCATAGTGGTCACTTCACCGTCGTTGCCCGCGACGCGGAACTGGTATCGCTGGCTCGGTCGTTCCGGCATCGGGCATATGGCTTCAAACAGTCCTGCCGGATGGATCCGACGCATCGGACGCGATTCTGCGTGTGCCGGATCAAGCACCCAGGCCTGCTGCGTATCGGGCAGGTACGCCCGCACGGCCAGTGCCGTACGGCCGTCCTGTTGTATGGGATGGGGACCAAGTAACTCAAAGGGGTTGCTGTGTACTCCTTCAACCAGAGCTCCCATACTGTCTAATGTAACGTGGGTCCGCACAGATTTCTCCCCTGGGTGGCTGGGCTCGGCCGCAAAAACGCGCGCGGCACAGGCAAACGAAACGTACTGGCAGGTCAATCAGTGGTCTTGCTTTGTGGTCTGGCTCAGGCTCTCTGGGTGGGGGCCAACGCGGAACATGGTGTCGTACCGGGATTCACGCGGGTTTTCATCGGCATCTCATTGAGCGGCCATCACGAGACCGGTTTCTGTCCGACACAGCCCGCACCAGCCGAACAGACGTCGCAGCATCGCCAGCACCAGATGGCCCAACGCGCTGTGCGACGGTCCCCGGTTCGGCCGGCTGGCCGGTTGCGGAGCCGGCACCCGGGGCGAACCCAGGGTGTCCTGGCGGACATCCAGCATACGGGGGATGGGGCGCGTCAAGTCGTCACTCGGCCGATCCACGCGGACGGTCCGGCAGTCGACCTCATGGTAGCGCAGTGCATGGTCGACGCGTTGCCACAGGTCGGCGTTCTTGATCGGCGTCATCTTGCCGAAACGCTCCCACTGCCACTGCTGATCCCGCCAGTTGTCCAGGCCGAATCGCAGCCCGCGGCGGATCCAGCCGCTGGTGGTCACCAGCGTCACGCGCGACGGTACCGGGATCGCCTCGAGGCCACGCACGACGGCCAGCAGCGCCAGTCGCTCCTCCGAAGCGTCGGCTTCTTCGTCCGCGACGTCCAGCGCCACCGTCCCCTCGTGGGTCCGGAGCACGAAATGCCAGTGCCGGGCAGATCCATCGCACGCCGTCGGCAGCGGATCCTGCGCTCCCGGGGCGGCCGTGGATTCCGAAAAGAGTACGAAATGTGGAGCGTTCGCCATCATGTGGTCGCTGCAAGGGTCAGGAGACGTCGGCTCACTACGGGTCGTGTGCTTGCGCCCCTCACGACCCGGCTGTACGTCAGACCGTCCGGTAGGGGGCACGGCCACCCGGCCACACACCCGACAGATTCGGGTCATCCTGACCACGTGGGCCGGCTCCCGTCAGGAGAGCGGGCCCTCGTTTCCATGCCGCGGTAGTATGTATCGGCCAGCGCGGTACAGTTTCGCCAGTTTAACTCGCCATACGGCCGCACCACTCCCGGGCGGTGGCACCCGGGCGGTGGTGCAGTGTGGTCGGACGCAGGGCGACACCCGCCGAACAAGGGCTCCGTGCTGGCCCGCACTGCCCGGCCTGGACGCCGTGGCTGCGCGCGTGTCCCGCGGGAGGGACACGCTGACCGGCCTGGCTCAGCGCGCCGCGCAGCGGCGGACGCGCCGTAGTCCTTGCGGGCGTGGCGGCGGCGGATCGCAGCTCAAGCCACCATCCGCAACACGTGGTTGTGCCGCGCTACGCCCTCCAGAAACTCCTCGAAGATGCGCTGATCGAGTGCCGAAGCGGAGGAAGCTTCGGGGTGAAACTGAGTGCCAATGGCAAACCAGTCGTCCATCTGGCTCTCAATCGCTTCCACGACACCATCCGGGCAGCACGCCGTGACAGCAAAGCCGGG
>DAISIS010000425.1:0-5093 GCA_036821925.1 Pirellulaceae bacterium | reverse complement strand
CCGAAAAAGGGATGGCTGGACGCATCGCTGTGCTGCAGTTCCACGGCGTTCCGGATCGCGCTCACCCGTGGGTCCACACGGCACCGGAGAACTTCACGCAATTCATGCAGTTTCTGGCGGATCAGCGCTACACGGTCATCGCCCTGCGCGATCTGGCCCGCTACGTCGAACCGGGCAGCGAGCCGACCGATCCGGAAATGGTCATCCGTGACCGGCAGCACGTCATTGCCACGGACCTGCCGTATTCGGCGGCGCGGGCGCCCCGGGACGACGAGGATCTGCGTTACTGGCTGGAGAACATGTTCGTCCACCATCATTTCACGTTTGCCGAGATGACGGCCGCCACTGGGCTGGCGGAGGACACGCTCCGCGACGCCGTGGAACGCTGGAAGCTCGACCGTGTGGCGGTCGAGCCCCGTCCGGCCGACGCGCCGCTACGCGTGTTGCCCTATCCGGGCGGCCGGCATCCGCGCCACGGATTCCGGGACGGCCAGATCCGCCCGCAACGCGACACGAAGTTCAGCATGTTCACCCCCTGGGACGCGGACGATTATGTGGTGCTGGACATTCCGGAAGCGATCTGGTTCCAGACCGCGTCCGGGCCGCAGCTGCTGTATCTCGCGCATACGCACATCCCCACGTTCTGGGACCAGCAGCGGGTGCCCTTGCCGCCGCTGGAATGGACCCGCGGCCCGGCCGGTCGGCTGAGTATGGAACGCCGGCTGCCCAACGGCATCGTGTTCTCCGCCCGGATCCAGCCCGCGCCGGCGTGCGTGCGGATGGAGATGACGATTACCAACGGGACGGGTGAGACCCTTTCCGGCCTGCGCGTGCAGAACTGCGTGATGCCGAGGCACGCGGAGGGCTTCCACCAGCAGACGAACGACAACAAGACCTTCCGCAGCCCCTATGCCGCCTGCCGCAATGAGGACGGGACGCGCTGGATCATTACCGCGTGGCACCCCTGCCAGAACTGCTGGGGAAACGATCGGTGCCCCTGCCTGCACGCTGATCCTCAATTCCCCGACTGTGCGGCGGGCGCGACGCAGCGGATCGCAGGCTGGCTGTCGTTCTATGCGGGCACCGATATCGATGCCGAGCTGGCGCGCATCGACGCTTCCGGCTGGAGGGACCAACCGGTGCGCTGACCAGCCGTGTCCGCACGCCGGACGCTCAGCGCTCCCGCTCCAAAGCGGCGATGATCTTGTCGACGTCGAACACGCAGCCCCCCCAGGTGCCGCCTCCGACACGCTGCAGCGCGGCCCACAGTCGCGTGGCATCCGGCAGATCGGGATCCGGCCGCAGGTCCGGATGCGGTGGGCGCCGGGCCAGGATGCCGGCTCCTTCGACTGCGGACAACTCCTGCCCGACCGTGCCCACCATATCGACGCGGCCCGTCAGGCGTACCCGATCGATCTCGATGCGGATCAGATCGCCGTCCCGCACCTGAGCCAGTGGCCCGCCGGCCAACGCTTCGGGGCCCACGTGTCCGACGCACGCGCCGGTGCTGACCCCCGAGAACCGGGCGTCGGTCACGATGGCCACGTAGCGTCCCCAGGAGGCGTACTTCAGGGCCGACGTGAGCTGATAGGTTTCTTCCATGCCGGAGCCCAGCGGGCCGCGGCCCATGAGCACCACCACGTCCCCCGCCTGCACCCGCTCGCCCGCCTGACCCTTGATCGCGGCGATCGCTGCGCGCTCCGTGGTGAACACGCGGGCCCGCCCGGTCAGGCGGTAGACGCCGTCGGCGTCGACGACCGCCGGGTCAATCGCGGTGGCCTTGATCACAGACCCTTCCGGGCAGATATTGCCGACCGGGAAACAGACCGTGCTGGTCAGGCCGCGTTGCCGGGCGGCGGCCGGCGACATGATCACATCGTCCGGGTCCACTCCGTCGCGCTGCCGCAGCAGCTGCTTGAGCTGGCGCCGGCGCGCGCTGTCCTGCCACCAGTTGAGCACCTCGCCCAGCGTATGGCCGGACGCGGTCAACACGTCCAGATCGAGCAACCCGAGTGCGCGCAGGTGCAGCATCACTTCCGGGACGCCCCCGGCCAGAAAGACGCGGACCGTGGGATGATTGGCCGGTCCGTTGGGCAGCACGTCGACCAGACGCGGCACGCTGCGGTTCACTTCGATCCAGTCGGCCACGGCCGGACGTGTCAGGCCGGCGGCATGCGCGATCGCCGGGATGTGCAGCAGCAGGTTGGTGGACCCGCCGCAGGCGGCGTGCACGACCATGGCGTTGCGCACGGCGCGCGGCGAGACGATGTCCCGCACGGTGATGCCCAGCCGGTCGAGTTGTGCGAGCGCCATGGCGCTCTGGCGCGCTACCTCCAGCCAGATCGGTTGGCCGCTGGGTGCCAAGGCGGAATGGGGCAGCGCGAGCCCCAGCGCTTCGCCCACGACCTGGGAGGTGGCGGCGGTGCCCATGAACTGGCAGCCGCCCCCCGGACTGCCGCACGCCCCGCAGGCGGCGCGGGCCGCCTCGTCGACGGTGATCTCGCCCTGTGCGTACCGCGCTCCGATCGTCTGCACCTTGCCCGCGTCCTCGCCGTCGATCGGGGGCAGCGTGACGCCGCCCGGCACCAGGACGCACGGCAGCCGGGTGCCGCAGAGCGCCATCATCATGGCGGGGAGTCCTTTGTCGCAGGTGGCCACCCCCAGCACGCCGCGCCGCGTGGGGAGCGACCGGATCAGACGCCCCAAGACAATGGCCGCATCGTTCCGATACGGCAGACTGTCGAACATGCCGGTGGTGCCCTGCGTGCGACCGTCGCAGGGATCGGAACAGCTGGCGGCAAACGGTACGCCGCCGCGCTGCTGGATCACCTCCGCCGCCGCCTGCACCAGCAGGCCGACCTCCCAGTGCCCGGTGCGAAGACCGAGCGCGATCGGCGCGCCGTCTGGCGCGCGCACGCCACCCTGAGTGCTCAAGATCAGATACTGCGGGCCGAGCAGGGCGTCTGGGGACCAGCCCATGCCAGCGTTCTGCGTGAGTCCGAACAGGTCGCCGCTGGGCCAGTCGCGCAGCATCTGGTCCGAGAGCGGCAGCATCCCCGCCGGGCCGGCGCCCAGCGTCTGCACATCCCGCAGCAGCTCCTCGCGACAGGCCAGCAACTGATCGAGGTCGAGGCGATTGGTGTTCACTTGGCGGAGGTGTCCTGTGCGCGGTCCGTGAGTCGTCCAGCGCGCTGATTGTCCAGCACCCGGCGGCGTGAATCAAGGACACGCCGAGCCGAATCTGCCGCGGGCTCTTGAGAGCGGCATCCGTGCGCAGTAAGCTCGCACGCAGGTGCGGTCGGCTTGAGTTCATCTCGAATTCGTCCCCCGCCGCGCCATCACCTAGTGAAGGAGCTGCACATGAAGTTGGGTTTTTCCCGTGCGAGTCTGCCGGCCGCGTGCTGCGGATTGCTGAGCTGTCTCCTGCTGCCGGCGTTGCTCAGCGGCGCGCAGCTGGAAGTCGGAGCGGCGTCGGTGGACATCACACCCCACAAGGCCGTCGCGCTGTGGGGGCAGTTTGGTCTGCGGCTGTCGGTTACGCCCGAGACACCGCTGACGGCCAACGTCGTGGCGCTCCGGTCGGGCGAGGCGACGACGACCTTCGTGTCGCTGGACCTCCTGCAGCTGCCGGAAGACTTCGTCGCGGCGGTTCGCGACGCGGTGGCCCGTAAAGACGGCTCCATCGACGTGCAGACGATCATGCTGTCCGCCACGCACACGCATACCGCGCCGGTGCTGGTGCGAGACACGCCCGGGATTCCGGTCAGCGACGAAACGATGTCGGTGGCGGAAACGATTACCTATCTGGCAGACAAGATCAGCGACGGGATTGTGGCTGCCTGGAAGCAGCTGGCGCCCGGCACAATGGCCTACGGGCTGGACCGGAACAGCATCGGGTTCAGTCGCCGCGTGGTGTACGCCGACGGCTCGGCCCGAATGTACGGGGAGACCAACCAGCCCGGTTTCGTCCACCTGGAAGGCATGGACGACGACGACATCGGCTCGATTTTCTTCTTTGATGAGCAGGATGGCCTGCGCGCCGTCATCGTCAACGTCGCGTGTCCGTCGCAGGTTGTCGAAGGCCGCTCGGCGGTCAACGCGGACTACTGGCTGCCGGTGCGTGACCGTCTGCAGGCACGCTACGGCGCAGGAGTGGTGGTGCTCGGCTGGGGATCCGCGGCCGGCGACATCTCGCCGCACCCGCAGCTGCACAAGGCCGCCCTGGCGCGAATGCAGGCCCTGCGCGGGATCGACGAATTGCAGGAAGTGGCGCGGCGGATCGACCTCTCGGTCAGCCAGACGCTCGACGCCGTGCAGAAGGAGAAATATGCTGAGCCGGTGTTGAAGCATGCCACGGTCACATTGCAGCTGCCCCTGTGCAAGATCTCCGAGACCCAGTACCGCGAGGCGCGCGCCGCGTACGATGAGGTCCTGGCGCAGGTCGCACAGGACCCGGCCTGCGCTGCGGCCGTGGCCTTCATGGCCCGGGACTGGCACTACGGTGTGGTGCAGCGGTACGAACAGCTGCAGCAGGACCCGGGGGCGACCTATCCGGTGGAAATTCACGTCGTGCGGATCGGCGATCTGGTGGTCTGCTCCAATCCGTTTGAGCTGTTCTGCGAGTACGGCATCCGCATCAAAGCCCGTTCACCGGCTACGCAGACGTTCATCGTCCAGATGTCGGGGTTCGGCAGCTACCTGCCGACCGAGCGGGCCCTGGCGGGCGGGCACTATTCGGCCGTTCCGCAGAGCAACATCATCGGCCCGGAAGGGGGCCAGATGCTGGTCGACAGGACCGTTGCGATCATCCAGGAACTGTTTGCGACTCCGTAGCACAACACGCATTTGTCAGACGCGTCGCGACGCCCGGGCAATGCGTCTGGCCAGTCGTGGTGGGCCGCGACCGGGCGCGCGATCGGCTGCCGGTCACTGTGTGGAGTGGGCCGGCAGCCAGCGGCGGGCCAGCGTGGTCCAGAGCAGGGGGAGGGCGATGGAAACGCCCAGCGCCAGCGGCAGCCACTCGTGTTGGCGGGCGACGGTGCCGAAGGCCGAATAGGCCAGGGCAATGCCCAGGTTGCTGGCCACGACCACGG
>DAISIS010000424.1:0-5094 GCA_036821925.1 Pirellulaceae bacterium | reverse complement strand
CCCGCCGTCTCCGCAATCCAGGCGACTTCCGCGTCGGTTACCGCGCGGTGGATCCGGCCAGGCACACCGACAACCAGCGACCGGTCGGGGACCTCCATCCCCTCGGGGACCAGCGTGCCGGCCCCGATCAGGCAGTGCCGGCCGATGCGGGCCCCGTTGAGCACGATGGCGCCGATACCGATGAGCGACTGGGCTCCGATCCAACAACCGTGCAGTACCGCCGCATGCCCCACCGTACACTCTTGGCTGATCGTCAGCGGATACGCCGGGTCGGTATGGAGGACGCAGTGTTCCTGGATGTTGGAGCGTGCGCCAACGACAATCGGTTCGTTATCGCCGCGCAGCACCGAGCCGAACCAGACACTCACTTCCGGCGCCAGCCGCACGCTGCCCACGAGGATGGCCTGCGGGGCAATCCACACGCTCGGCGCATCGACGACCGGTTTCCGACCAGCATACTCAATCAGCATTGGCCCAATCCTTTCCCGCGTTGGTCTCTCACATTCTGGCGACCAGGGAGCGGCAGGTGTAGGGAGGGTCCGCGGGACGCGCAGCGGCTTGCAGTTGTGCACCGGGCCCGTTCTAATCGCAGCGGGTCTGGTGATCGTGTGCGTCCATGCAGTCTCAGGAGCAGGATTCTGACCGTGAAAATCTCCATCATTGCCGGCACCCACCGCCGAGAGGCCGAGTCCCAGCGGGTCGCGCAGTATCTGCACGGGGTCCTGGAAAAGATGGGGGTGAGCAGCTACAAGAACACGCGCATCTGTTACATACCCGACCACGTGATTGTGCGGAATGTCGGCCAGGTGTTGCGGGGCGACCAGGCGGCGGATGAGTACGCCAGTTCGCTGCGTGCCCGCATCGAGTACTCCCTGCGCGTCCTGCTGGAATATGCCGCCGCGCTGCGGCAGGTGCGGGAAAGCGGCGTGATCGACCTTAACAGATTCCCTTGCGGCATGTAGAGTTGTGGTCGGCGCGTGAGGGGGCAGGTCAGCGAAGGCAGGACAGATCAGACGATGTCGGTGCTCGTTACAGGGGGAGTCAGAGAGACCCTGATCCGGATGGCATTGCCCATGCTGGCCGGCACGTTCGCCATGAATGCCTACAACCTGGCGGACACCTGGTTTGTGAGCAGGCTGGGGACCCAGCCCTTGGCGGCCATGGCGTTTACGTTCCCGGTCATTGCCCTGCTGACGTTTGTCGCCGGGGGGATCGGTACCGGCATCACCACCCTGGTCTCGCACGCGCTCGGCCGGCGCGATCGGGACGACGCGGCCCGACTGGTCACGCACGGCATCGCCCTGACCGTGACGTTCACGACCACGGTCTCGATCGCAGGCTATCTGAGTATTGAGCCGCTCTTCCGCCGGCTGGGGGCCGATGCCGAAACACTGCCGCTGATCGGCCAGTTCATGCGGATCTGGTATCTGGGGGCGCTGACGATGTCGCTGCCCATGATGGGCAACGGCATCCTGATCTCCTGCGGCGACTCGCGCGGCGCCAGTCGGCTGATGATCTTCGGCTCCGTCCTCAACGTGATCCTCAATCCGATCCTCATCTTCGGGCACTGCGGCCTGCCCGCCCTGGGCATTCGCGGGTCGGCGCTGGCCACGGTCATCTCACAGACCGTCGCGATGTCCTGGCTCCTCTACCTGTTGCACTACAAGCACGGCCTGCTGTCGCTGGGTGCCGGAACGCTCCGTGGCTGCCTTGCCTCCTGGCGGCGGATCCTGGATTTCGCGATCCCGTGCATACTCAGCATGGCGATGATGCCGGTGTCCGCCGGAGTGATCACCTGGATCATGAGCCGGTTCGGGCGCGAGGCGGTCGCGGCCAGCGGCGCGGCAGCCCGCCTGGAGATGTTCGCGTTTGTCGTCCCCATGGCGTTGGGCATCTCGCTGACTCCCTTCGTCAGCCAGAACTTCGGAGCGGCGCGGGTCGATCGTGTCCGCGAGGCCCAGACACTGTCGACAGCCTTCGCCCTGGTGTACGGCAGCCTGGTCGCCCTGCTGTTCTTCCTGGCCGCCCCCTGGCTCGCGTCGTTCTTCAGTCGCGACCCGCAGGTCATCCAGGTGATGGTCACCTACCTGCGGATCATCCCGTTCGGATACGGGATGATGGAGGTGCATCGCTACTGTGGCTTCATGCTCACCGGGCTGCACAACCCTTCCTCGTCGCTGGCCCTGAACATGATCCGGATCCTGGTGCTCCTCATCCCGCTGTCGTGGCTGGGCGCGCGGTTCCTCGGCCTGTGCGGGATGTTCGCCGGCCGCCTGATTACCGACCTCACCGTCGGCAGTCTGGGCCTGGCCTGGGTCTCACTCCGCCTGCGGTCCGCCAGAGTCTGAGTCGGGGCCGCCGGGGCGGCGGGTGCCCACCGGGCAGCGCAGGCGGTGCTGACCGGGCCGGGGTGGCCCCGGGGGCGGGGCGTTGGGCCCACAGTCGCTGGCCGCCCTCCCAGCTCACAAGACCCCGCGCGGACGCTGGCCGTGGGCGAAGTGCTTGTCGATCCAGCCGCTGACGGCATCCTCCCGGACGTCGAACTGTCGCACATAGGGCTTGATGTCCAGCAGCGGCGTCCCGTCCAGCATATCCACCTCGCTGAAATGCAGCTGCGCTGCTTCGATGCGTTCAATCCGCACTACCGACAGACCGATATGATTGGGCCGATGCGGGCTGCGGATCGCGAAAATCCCGTGCTCCTCCTGCTCCAGAAACGGTTTGCCGATCAGCTTCTGGCTGTCCGACTTGTGGAAGTAGTAGATCAGCACGGCGTGGCTGAATCCGTCCAAGTCTCTCAGGCCGTCAACGAACTGCGGCCGGAGTTCGGCGATGCCTCGCGCGTCGCGCGCTGCAAAGACGCCCTGGATCGGCATTCCGTCGTAGTCGGTGAACGGGGAGTGAATGATGCCGATGGGCTGCAGCCGAATGACGTCTTCCACGGTCAGGCCCTCCCGGTAATGAGAAACATCGAGAACTCGTAGTCCGGTCGACCGGCCACCGGCTTGAAAAACCGGACGGCGGTCGCATCGGTCAGCTCCGAAAAGCCGCTGCTGACAAGTTTTCGCTTGATCTCGGCCCGGTCAAAACCGTGATGATGCACCACGCTGTCCATCTCGGCAGGATGGAAGATGCCCGGCTCCGTGTCCAGGTCGGCAAGGCACAGCGTGCCGCCCGGGTGGAGCAGCGTGTGGAAGGCGCGCAGCACGCTGTCCGTGTCGGCGATGTGGTGCAGCGCCATGCCGGAAATGATCAGGTGGTACCGCGCACGCGGAACCGGATCCCGCTCGAGATCCAGCTGGATGGCCCGGATGCGCTCCACGCCACCCGCGGCGATCTTCCGCTGCAATTCGGCCAGCATCCCGGGGGAATTGTCCGCACCGGTCACCGTTCCCACGTGCGGGAGGAGGAACAGGCCGAGCAGCCCGGTGCCACAGCCGTAGTCCAGCAGATCCATCTCGCGGTCGAGCGGCACATCGCGCAGGACCCTTTCGGCAACGCTCCGCATCAACATCACGCGACGGGGTTCATTGTCCCAGTCTGCAGCCACCCGGTCGAAGTGCGTTGTTGAGTGTGTCACGCATGCTCCCTGTCTCGTTGATCGAGCCTGTCGCCAGCGCCGCCCCGGATGCCGCGCGGCCGTGGCCGCCCCTGCCCGCACAGCCGGCCATCACCGGGAGCCGGCGGCACCTCCATTGTTGCTGCGGCAGGCTTGCCGCTATAGTGCATGCGCACCGGCAGTTGTGCAAGACGGCGGACGGACACGACAGGGGGATCTGCCCATGGGCGGCGGGGCACAGTCAGGCATGCGTGACGTGATCCTGGACTCGATTGCCGACGGCGTGTTCACCGTAGACGAACACTGGCACATCACATCGTTATCAGCACGTCGGTGCTGCGCGACGCACGCAGGGCGCCGATCGGCGGCGTCGAGACGTTTCGTGACCTGTCCGCACTGGAACTGCTGCGCCGGGAGATCGCTGCCCTGGGCATCGACAAAAGCACCTTGTGGCGTAAGATGAAAAAATACGGAATCGCCTTTCCCACTCCTGCCCGCACGCAGACACAACTCAGCTCGCTGCCGCTCCCGAACGCACGGGACCAGCACAGCCTGTGAGGCACTGCCCAGCACCGAAACACGCGTGGAAACCTTGTCACTATGAGCGCACGGTCAACACTCCTGCGACGCCCGCTCCGCCGCATCGCCCAGCTGTTGCTGGGGGTCGGGATCGGCGCGGCCGTCATCTACTGGCTCAAATTCGCTCCCGTGCCGGTGACGGCACATCAGATCGAGCACGGCTCGATCGTGGCCGACGTGTTGGGGACCGGCACACTCGAGGCGCGCGTCCGGACGACGATCAGCCCCAAGATCGCCGGGCGCATTGCCGAGATCCAGGTCGACCAGGACGACACGGTGGCGGCGAACGATCTGCTGGTCCAGCTGGACGATGAGGAGCTGCAGCAGCAGGTGGCGATCGCGGAGGCCAGCGTGGCGGCGGAGCAGGCGGCGATCGAGCGGTTGATGGCGGACAAGGAGCGGGCCACAGCGGTGGTCACGCAGGCGCGCCAACAACATGCCCGCGCCGTGGCGCTCGCCGAGAAGAACGCCATCTCGCAGGAAGAGATGGACCGATCCACGGAAGCGTTGAACGTGGCTGTGGCCGGCCTGGCCGCCGCGGAGGCGGCGATCCGGGAGGGACAGCGGGAGCTGGTGACCGCGGAAAGGACGCTCGAATACCAGCGGGCCCGGCTGGCCGACACCCGCGTGGTGGCCCCCTTCCCCGGATTGATTGTCCGGCGGCATCGCGATCCGGGCGATGTGGTCATGCCGGGCAGCGCCGTGCTGTCGCTGATCGACACGACTGAGATCTGGGTGAGCGCCTGGGTGGACGAGACGGAGATGGCCCGGCTCGCCGCCGGCCAGACGGCGCGGGTGATCTTCCGCTCCGAACCCGACACGCCCTATCCCGGCACCGTCGTGCGGCTGGGCCGGGAAGCGGACCGGGAAACGCGCGAGTTCGTCGTCGACGTCCGCGTGCTCGAGCTGCCGAAGAACTGGGCCGTCGGGCAACGGGCCGAGGTCTATATCGAGTC
>DAISIS010000423.1:0-5124 GCA_036821925.1 Pirellulaceae bacterium | reverse complement strand
GTGGTGGGGAATGTGGTGGTGGAGCATCAGGGACTGCCGCTGGCGCACGTCGCGTCGGTGCGGACGGAGTCGTCGCTGCTGTCTTTGCTGCTCCATCCCCGCGCGCTCGGCACAATCCACATCGACAGACCAGCTTTGACCGTGGTGCTGCGCGATGACGGCAGCAATCTGGAGGACGCGCTCACATCGGTGCTGACCTCTTCCTCATCCACAACCGTCACCGGTTCGCTGCAGATCACGGATGGATCGATCGACGTAGTGGATGCGGCGCGGGCGAGCCTCGCGCAGGTGTCGTCGATCGGAGGCACGATTGAGCTGCCGGCGGGGGAGCAGGCCCCGGGCACGGCCACGCTCGACCAGTGCCACCTGGCGATTGGATCGCAGGCGGGTGATTGTGCGATCCGCGCGCAGTGGCAGTCGGAGTCGGCAGCGCGAGGCTGGTCGTTCTCGACTCAGGTCCGGGGGATGGGCTTGTCATTGGTGCAGCCGTTGGCGCGCCGATTGGGGGAGGACGTACGTGCGGAAGGCGTTCTGACGGCGGAGCTGGCCTGCGTGTGGAGCAGTGTCGAGCGGCGGCTGACTGTGGCGGTGCACCAGGCGCGCGTGGAGTCTCTGTCGCTGACCGCGCCCAGCTGGTTCGGGACCGATCAGCTCCGGCTGCAGTCGCTGCAGCTGGCCGGCGGCTGTGCTGTGGACGACGGCGGGTGGCAGTTCACCGATGCGAAGCTGGAGTGCGACGCAGGCCAGTTGACGCTGGACGGTCAGTTTGCCTGGCCGCCGGAGGCGAGGGGCGGCGTCTGGCAGCGGCTGCTGCGCGGGGCCGCATCGGCGGATCTGGAAATCGACGGGCAGGTTGATCTGGCGCGTCTGGCCCGGACTCTGCCGGACACGTTGCGCATTCGCGAGGGGTCCACGATTGAAGCGGGGACGGTCCGACTGCATCTGCGTGGCCACCACGGGGGAGAGCAGCGCGGTTGGCAGGCGCAGGTCGAGACGTCGGAGTTGACCGCCACGCAGGACGGACGCCGCTTCACCTGGAACGATCCGCTGCGTGTGGGTCTGGAGGTCGCGTATGACGAGCGCGGCTGGAACCTCCAGCAGCTCGACTGCCACACGGCCTTCCTGGACCTGGCCGGATCCGGGACTCCCCAATCGGGTTCGGTGGAGCTGACCTGCAATCTGGCGCGGCTGGTCGCTGAGCTGCATCAGCTGTTCGACCTGGGCGCGGCGCGGGCGGCCGGCACGATGAGCAGCAGTCTGCGTTGGCAGCGCAGCGTGGAAGATCGCGTGGCGATCAGCGGCGAGGGCACGATCAAGGACCTGGAGCTGGCGGTGGGTCCCGAGGCGAGCTGGCGAGAGCCGGATCTGCAGGCGACCTTGTCGTTGGAGGCGGACGCCGAGAAACAACAGCTGCGATTCCAGCGCATCCGCACGGGGCGCGTCGAGCTGGCGACCCCGACGGACCGTCTGGAGCTGCAGTTGCTCGAGCCGGTCACGGACGCCGGGCGCAGCGGCACCTGGTCGGTCGGCGGCCGGGTCCGCGGCCAGGTGGCCAACTGGCTGGCGCGTGCGCGGCCCTTCCTGTCCGGCCCGGCGGTGGACGGCAGCGGAACGATGCAGCTGACCTTCACGTCGCGGATGGCGCCCGGCAGCCTCGCGATCCAGCAGCTGGAGTTCCGCGCTGAGCCGCTGCGCCTCGACTGGTCCGGCCTGCAGGTGGACGAGCAGGCGGTGAGTCTGGAGTTGGCCGGCCGCTGGGATTTCGGCCAGCGTCAAGGGAGCGTGCCCGACGCGATGTTCCAATCCTCGGCGCTAGCGGTGCGCGCCACCGATGTCGGCTGGAATCTCGCGGCGGCGCAGCCACGGCTGACCGGGAACCTCACGTTTCGCGCTGACCTGGCGCGGCTCCAGTCGTCCTGGTCCATGCCATCGCCGCCGCGCAACTGGCGCACGGCCGGCCTGGCGCAGGGCCAGCTGTCACTCGTGCAGCACGAAGGCAGCACCAAGGCGCGCTGGACGATCGACGTGACGGGCGTGGAACTGTCCCGCCGGACACGCGGCGCGACGTCGGACGAGCCCGCCGTGATGGCCGCCGCCGACGCGTCGGCCTGGCAGCGCGTGTGGCAGGAGCCGGTGCTCAAGCTGGTCGGGTCGGGGCAATACGACGGATCGCAGCAACTCGCGCAACTCGATCAGTTCGACGTCACGGCAGCGGATGCGTTCAAGCTGTCCACCGCGGGCCAGGTTGCCGACCCGTTCGGCCAATGCGTCGTGGACCTGCAGGGTCAGGTGACGTACGACCTGGCGAAACTGGCCCAGCGGGTGCTGCCGCCGGCCGGACTGCGTCTGTCGGGGCGGGACACGCAGCCGTTTGCCGTGCGCGGCCCGCTGGTCGAGTCGCTGCCGGCGGCGGTCGAGACAGCCACCGCGGCGGCATCGGTGCCGCGCGGGCTGCTGCCCCCCGCGCTGTCGGGACAGGGCGGGTTGCGGTGGCAGTCGGCCGAGATCTTCGACATCGCCGTCGGACCGGGCGCGCTGTCGGCCAGCCTGGCGGCGGGGACGCTCGACCTCGGAGAGATCGAGACGCCCGTCAGCCAAGGGACGCTGCGCGTCACGCCCCACGTGCACCTCAACAGCGCACCGCCGCGCGTGACGCTCGATGCCGGCCAGATCCTGACCGGCGTCAGCATCTCGCCCAGCATGTGCCAGGGCTGGCTCAAGTACATCGCGCCGCTGGCCGCTGACGCGACGCGCGCGGAAGGAAAGTTCAGTCTGTCCCTCGCGCAGGCCGCCATTCCGGTCGCTCAACCGGCCGCGGCCCAGGTTGCCGGAACCCTGCTGATCGACTCCGCCCGCATCGGCCCCGGACCGCTGACCGCGCCGCTGGTGGATCTCAGCAAACAGATTGAGGCGGTCGTGCGCGGCCGGCTGCCGGAGAGCACTTCCCCGGAATCGATCACCTGGGTGGCACTGCCCCAGCAGCAGGCGCAGTTTCAGGTGCGCGATCGCCGCGTGCACCATGATCGGTTGACGCTGCAGATTGACAACGCCGTGATCCACACGCGCGGCAGTGTCGGGTTTGACCAGTCGCTGGCCCTCGTCGCCCAGATCCCGCTGCAGGACGCCTGGCTCGCCCGCGACCGGCGGCTCGCTGCGCTCCAGGGAATGGTCGTCGAGATTCCGGTCGGGGGCACGCTCAGCCGCCCGCAGCTCGACACCCGGGCGCTCGAGCAGCTGCCCGCTCAGGTGCTGCGACACACGGCCGCTCAACTGCTCGAGGACGGCATCCACCGGGGCCTCCAACAACTGCTCGGACCCAGCAGGTGAGCGGGCCGGGCGGCGGGCCGATCGGGCGTCGGCCCCTCCCTCCGCTGCTGCCCCCCGCGACGTAGAGTATCATAGAGAGCTGTCAGGGAGCCCTGTGCCAGGTGGCCCGTTGCTCGACCACGTCCATCATGAAACTGCTGCTGCTCGGTACGACCGGTTATCATCCGTCGGACACACGTCAGACGGCCTGCTTGATGCTGCCGGAATATGGCATCGTGCTGGATGCTGGCACCGCCATGTACCGGGTGCGCAACCACCTGGTCTGCCCGACGCTGGACATCTTCCTGTCGCACACGCACCTGGACCATGTGATCGGGCTGACGTTCCTCTTCGACGTGCTGTTCCAGAAGCCGGTGGAGCGGGTGCGGGTGCACGGTGATGGAGCGAAGCTGGAGGCGCTGCGCGAGCACCTGTTCCACGAGTCGCTGTTTCCTGCCCGGCCGCCAATCGACTGGCAGCCGCTCGACGCACCGTGGCCGCTGCCGCAGCAAGGCAGCTTGACCTGGTTCCCGCTTGATCATCCGGGGGGCTCGTTGGGCTTCCGCCTGGATTGGCCCGCACGGTCGCTGGCCTACGTCACCGACACAACCGCCCGGGACGATGCGGCGTATGTGGACAAGATCCGCGGCGTGGACGTGCTGGTACACGAGTGCTATTTCCCCGACGGATGGGAGGAGCGTGCGGCACTGACCGGACACAGCTGCGCGACTCCTGTGGCGCGCATCGCGCGGGAGGCGCAGGTCGGGCTGCTCATCCTCGTGCACATCAACCCGCTGGCCGACACCGACGAGGCCATCGGGCTCCCGGCGGCCCGCCGGGTCTTCCCACACACGCTGGTCGGCACGGACATGATGGAAGTCGAGTTCTGACGCGGCAGGAGTCCGTGCACCGGCTGGCCAGCCCGCGGGGGCGGCACCGCGCGCAGCATTCCGCCGGCCCGCAGCATTCCGCCGGGCAGTTGTACGGAAGTCGGCACCTGGCCGCACTATTTATCCTGGACGCTCGTTTTTGTTTTGCGAGCCGCGGCTGAAGACGGATTCCGGGAGTGCCTGTCATGCGTTTGACCCTGCGTACCCTGCTGGCGTATCTGGACGATATTCTCGATCCGGCCGATGCGCGCGAGCTGGGCAAGAAGATCGAGGACAGTGAATTCGCCAGCGAGCTGGTGCATCGGATCCGCAGTGTAACGCGCAAACTCCGCCTGGGCGCTCCGAAACTGGCCGGCAAAGGCATGGGGCTCGACGCCAACACGGTTGCCGAATACCTGGACAACACGCTGCCGCAGGATCGCGTGCCCGACTTCGAGAAGATCTGCCTGGAATCGGACGTGCAACTGGCGGAGGTCGCCGCATGCCATCAGATTCTGACACTCGTGCTGGGGGAACCGGCCGAAGTGGACCCGGCTCTGCGCGAGCGGATTCGGACATTGCAGGCCCAGTTGGAGGATGCGGGGCGGGCGGAGCAGGACGGGGCGGCGCAGCCGGTGGCCCCCCCGGAACCGACGCGGCCGGTGGCGGACGAGCCGGCCAGCGTCTGGGAAGTGCCCGCTGAGCTGCCTGTCGTCTCGGCGTCTGCCGCGCCCGCCGCCGCGCCGGGACGCGCCATGCGGCTGTTGCCGGTGCTGGGAACCATGGCCGTGGCGTTTCTCCTGGCGCTGGTGGCCCTGATCGCAATCGGCCCCATGGATCACACGCATCCCATACTGGGCCGGTTCTTCGCGGCACCCGCGGCGGCACCGGGAACCAGCCTGGCCGACGCCACGGCGGAAGCCGGCACGGTGCCTCAGGACCTCCCCAC
>DAISIS010000422.1:0-5125 GCA_036821925.1 Pirellulaceae bacterium | reverse complement strand
GATTGTGGCGGGGCTGGGAACCTGGTGCCGGAGCACGAGGTCAGCGTGGGACGCCGCCGCCTGGTCGGCGCGACGGTGGGGATGTTTGGAGTCGGGTACGCGGGCGCGATCGGATATCCGGTGTATCGCTACCTGCACACACCGGTGGAACGCGCGGCGCTGGCCGCTCAAGTGACCGAAGTCAGCCCGCAGGGCGCGCAGGATATTCCGCCGGGCCAGGCCATGGGGTTCATGTTCGGCACCCGGCCGGCCGTCCTGATTCACCATGCCGACGGCCAGTGGAGTGCCTTTGACGCCGTCTGCACACATCTGGGCTGCACGGTGAAATACGAACCGGAGAACGACCGGATATTCTGTGCGTGTCACCTGGGCACGTATGACCCGCGGAGCGGCGAACCGACTTCCGGGCCGCCCCCCCGCGCGCTCACTCAGTACGTCGTGAAGGAGAAGGATGGTGCGATCGTCGTCTCCCGCAATTGAGCGAACCTGGGGTGCTCGACTCTGGGATTTCTGTGACCAGCGCTTGGGACTGGCTGAACTCGTCGAGCTGGCCCGTCATAAACTCGTGCCACAGCATCCCCACGCGGTCTGGTACTACCTGGGGGGCATCTCGCTGTTCTTCTTCCTGGTGCAGATCGTCACCGGCATCCTGCTGCTGGTCTACTTCCGTCCCGGGCCCGAAGCGTACGACTCGGTGCGGCGCATCACCTACGACATCGAGTTCGGGTGGCTGATCCGTTCGGCCCATTCCTGGTCGGCCAACCTGATGGTGTTGGCCGTGTTCGTGCACATGTTCTCCGTGGCGCTGATGAAGGCCTACCGCCGGCCCCGCGAGTTTGGCTGGTGGACGGGCCTGGCACTCCTGGGGCTCACCATGGTGTTCGGGTTCAGCGGCTACTTGCTGCCGATGGACGAGTTGTCGTACTTTGCCACGAAGGTCGGGCTGGAGATCCCCGCCTCCATACCGATCGTCGGGCCGTGGATGGCCGATCTGGTGCGCGGCGGACCGACGGTGGATGAAAACACGATCCAGCGGTTCTTCACGTTGCACGTGGTGATTCTTCCGGCGCTGTTCGTGTCGGTGCTGGTTGTCCACCTGTATCTCGTCCAACGGCATGGGAACGCCGTGCCGCCGAGCGAGGAAGCGAAGCCGGCAGCGGACCGCCAGTATGTCCCGTTCTTTCCGGATTTCCTGCTCTCCGATCTCACCGTCTGGCTGGTCACGCTCAACCTGCTGGGATTTCTCGCCTGCCTGGTGCCCTGGCAACTGGGGCCGCAGGCGGATCCGGTGAGCGCTGCGCCGGCCGGGATTCACCCGGAATGGTATTTCATGGCTCAGTTCCAGCTGCTCAAAGTCCTCGGAGCCTGGCTGCCCGGAACTGCCGGCGAGCTGGTCGGAATACTGATGGTCACTGGCGGCGGACTGGTGTTTGCCCTGTTGCCCCTGCTGGATCACGCGGAAGAGAACCGGCGTTTGGCGCGGCTGGGCACGTGCGTGACCGTCGTGCTGCTCGTGGGGCTGGTGGTTCTGACGGTCTGGGGATACCTCGCGCTGTAAACGCGCAGATCGGAGGGTGAGTTGGTTCACACGGTGTCCCGCCACCCCACCTTCACCCCGAAAACTCCCCACTGAAAACTGAACACTGAACACTGAACACTTCAAACTGAACCCTAAACCCCAAACCAAGGTCTCCCCATGAACTATCCAGTCTGGGACGTGCCGCACCTGGGCAGCGGCCTGGTCATTGCGCTGATTGCGATTTTCCACATCATGATCGCGCACTTTGCGGTGGGGGGAGGGTTATTCCTGCCGCTGGCCGAGGCGATGGCGCTGCGGCAGGACCGGCGGGAGTGGCTGGCCTTCTTGCCGCAACACTCGAAGTTTTTCCTGATCCTGACCGGCGTGTTCGGCGCAGTCTCGGGTGTGGGGATCTGGTTCTCGATCGGCCTGGCGTCGCCGGAGGGCACGAGCACGCTGATTCACAATTTCGTGTTTGGGTGGGCCATCGAGTGGGTGTTCTTCATCGTCGAGCTGACGACGGCGGCCGTGTATTACTACACGTGGGGGCGGATCCCGGACCGGTTGCACCTGCAAGTCGGCTGGCTGTACGCGGCCGCCTCGTTCGCCACCCTGGTGATCATCAACGGCATCCTCACGTTCATGCTCACTCCCGGCCAGGCGTGGCTGTCGGTGGCCGGGACGGGCCAGGAGCCGGGGATGTTCTTTCGGGCGTTCTTCAATCCGACCTACTGGCCGAGTCTGGCGCTGCGGACGCTCTCGTGTGTGGCGTTGGCCGGCGTGTGGGCGCTGGTCACGGGCAGCCGGATCGACGGCCGGCAACAGCCGGTGCTCAAGCGGCAGTGGATTCGCTGGTCCACCCTGTGGCTGGTTCCCGGGTTTCTGCTGATGCCGATCTGTCTGTGGTGGTACGTGAGTCGTGTGCCGGCCGAGCAGTTGCAGCTGCTGCAGCTGGGGATCTCGACGATTGGGGCGGGCACGTTCACGCAGGTCACACGCACCTTGTTGGTCTCCGTCATGGCCTCGGCGACCATCCTGGCTGTGGCCTACCTGGCGGCGTACCGCAAGCCGGAACAGTTCCGGTTGGGGGGCGCGCTGACGGTGCTCCTGCTGGGCCTGGCAGCTACCGGGTCCGCCGAGATGGCGCGCGAACTGCTCCGCAAGCCGTACGTCGTCGTCGATTACATGTACTCCAACGGCGTACGCAAAGTCGCGATCCAGCGCGATGGCCAGACGCAGCGCGAGCTGGAACGATTCAATCAGGACGGATATCTGGCCCGCTCGCTCTGGGTGCGCGCCGCGGAACGGCAGGCCTGGAAGGCCGTGACGGCAGGCAGCGGAGAGGGCGATCTGACGCACGTTGACGAAACGGGCTTGGCGCGCGGGGAACTGATGTTTCGCGGGCAGTGCCTGGCATGCCATACGATCGACGGGTATCGCAGCATGCGCCGCCTGTTGCATGACCGCAACGAGCAGGCGATCAGCAACATCGTGGCCATGCTGCACAAGCATGAAGCCGACTCGCCCTATCGGGCGTTCATGCCGCCGCTGGTGGGCACACAAGCCGAACGGGATGCGCTGGCCGCCTACCTGAACCACGTAGCGCACGGAAAGGCCGCGGCGAACTCCGCCGGCCTGTAATTCTGCTGACTCTGACGCCGCCCGCCGCGCTACCTACCGCCGCCCCACCGCCGCTGCGTCCTACGCTCGGACGCCCGTGCCCGCTGTCGTTGCGCGCCCGCTGTGGTTATTGCAGGGCACAGCCAGTCCACCCGATAAGGTTATATCAGGCGCCGGTTCGGTAAATAATATAAAAGAGGTGGGTATTTGTGTGTAAGGGGATTCCTGCCGGCGGCAAATTATCTAGTGTACCGAGAATGCCCAGTTTATGGGTGGGTTCGGGCACGGAGTCGGGGCGTGTCGCCCCGTGACTCGACCTTGCAGGGGCAAGCGGGATCCAGGGACCAAGAGAAGACAGAGGAGACGTATCCGAATGAGACGCACGCTGATTGTTGCGACCTGTCTCATGCTGGCCGGCATGGCCTCTCAGGCGACCCATGCGGCTATCATCGCAGGTCAGTATGTACCGGATTCACTGGTGGGCCAGACCGGCAAGCAGTACCGCCTGATCTTCGTGACATCCGGCTCGATTCAGGCCGAGTCAAATGATCCGCTCGTGTATGATCAGTTCCTGGCGGACCAGGTCGCAGGCACGATGTTGGGAAGTTACGACTATGGGTGGAAAGCGGTCATCTCGACCGAAGGCTTAGACCCGGTGGGCCGGATCGCGAAGAGCATCGTGTCGGATGCGGGTTACGGCGTGGACGCGAGCAAGTACGCCGGGGTGTTCAACACCATGGGGATCCAGGTTGCCAAGACGGGCGATGAGATGCTCGGCGGCGACCTCTCCCTGTCGTCTCCGGTGTTGTACGATCAGCACGGCACATCCGTCTATGATGGGTACGCCTGGACCGGCTCGAACCGATTCGGCGACCCGTATATGTCCACGACGCCGGGGCCGGGACAAGTCGGAAACGACTTCGGCTATACCGTTGTCGGCAATCCGGGTGCCAACGACGAGCGTTGGCTTGAGCTGGGCAACGTGCCGCGAACCGTGACGCTCGAGTTGCCATACGGCAATCTTTCAATTCCGTTCGTGGCCCGCATTTACGGCATGAGCGACGTCTTAGAGGTACCTGTGGTACCCGAACCGGCGACGCTTGTCATGTGGTCGCTGCTGGCCGGGATTGGTGGTGTCGTATTCTGGCGTCGGCGTCGCCAAGGCAACTAGAGCCTTGTCGGGCGCGCAGGTTTTGTCTGTTGTTTCGTTTTTGTTTTGCAGTTCAGTTCCGCGAAAGCGTACGTTTTCGCGGAACGCCAGCCGGTACGGGTTTCACTGCGTCCCAGCATTCGTTCGCTTCTGTAACTTCCTCTGGGCACGTGCGAATTTCATCTCGCGCGTGCCCTTTTGATTTCTTGTTTCTTGACGCGGGCGATCGCGTCGGGTGGCGGCCGGCCGCGGCGGTCTGGTCGCAGTCGCTGGCCTGACGCAAGGCGGCTCGGCTCGGTGTATACTGGGCGGCAAGGAGGCATCGCATGCACATGTCTATAGCGCGCTGGTGGCAGGCCCGTGGGCTTCGGTCCGGGTGGTTGGGGTTCGCGACGGTTGTGATGATGTGGGGCTGGGGCGCTCCGGCTGACCGACTGCTGGGCGGGGCGGAGGGGGACTGGCCCTCGGCGCTGACAGCTCAGCCGATCGTGTACGTGGTGCGGCAGCAGTATGCGCCGGACCATCACAACACCGAGACGATGTTCCAGACGGGGGAGATCAACACCGCCAGCTTCCGGGGAGGCAGTGCGATTCGCACGATCGATCTGGCCCACGGCGGAGCGATCCAGACGCTGCTTGAGCTGCCGCAGGGGGTGGCGCGCGACATCGACGTGCATTTCAGCGGCCAGCGTCTGGTCTTCGCGATGCGGCGGGATGCAGCGGACGACTTCCACATCTACGAGCTGAACGCCGACGGCAGCGGGCTGCGCCAGCTGACCTTCGGCTCGGGCGTTTCGGACATCGATCCGATGTACCTGCCGGACGACCGCATCCTG
>DAISIS010000421.1:0-5135 GCA_036821925.1 Pirellulaceae bacterium | reverse complement strand
AAGTACCGGGCGCCGGTCGAGGCGGCGTTTGTCCCGATCGTCTCGACCCGGAGCAGGTACTTGCCGCCCTGCGGTTCGTGGATGCCCAGATTGACGGGCCCTGACGGCGCGGCTCGATCCGCGTACCCGTCGAAGGTCACATCGGCAGCCCGGCCGTTGACGACAAACCGGAGTGTCCCGTAGTCGGGGGCACGCGTGGCGTGGAGCACGATCCGCCTGGGTCCCGGGTCCGACGCGGGGATCGCGAGCTCCACGAAGTCTCCGATATGCGCCGCCTGGACGAAGAGCTGCATGTTGCCGCTCCAGGGGCTGTCCAGCATGCTGAGGTCTTGCGGTGCCACATTCAGCTCCGGAGTACGCGCGGTGATCTCAAGCGATTCGCACTCGATAGCGCCGGCGAACGTCACGGGCTTGCGCCGCGCGTCGCGTACCCGCTCCGCGAGCGGTGGGAGCTGGGGGAACGGCGCGTGGGGTTCGGCTTGGTACCAATAAGCGACGGACGCAATGTCGTCGCTCAACTTCTTGTACTTGCCGTCGGGGCCCCATCCGAGCGCCTGGATCGTGACGCGCAGGTCCTGGCCGAAATTGATCGGGTCCTGGATGTGCCAGCGGTAGAGGCTCCAGAAACTGGGCGGCTCCGCACTGTCAGAGGCGGGCAGGACGGTCCCGGAATAGGCGGTTGTGAACGGCCGCGCGAAGCCGTAGCTGCCCAGGAAGTAGTCTTCCGTGCCGGTGCCGCAGATCGTGGGAAACCGATCGTCGCCGTCCATGTAGAACTTGATCTCCCCCTCGCCGAACCAGCCCTTCTCCATCTGCGTCCACGCCAGGAACGTGCCTACGTAGCGCCCCTGCCCGCGCACGCCGTCCAGGATCACGTAGGGATTGATGGTGTCCGTCGCAGCGCGGCGATACTGAGCGTGGAACGTGCCCGCCGCCGCCGGGACGGCCGTTTCCATATACGTGATCTGGTAAGCCACCAGCGGGACGTCGTCAGCTGTCTCGTTCGTGAGGGTGATCCGAGCGCGGGTGCGAAACGGCATCGGCCAGAAACAGTTCAACGCATTGGCCGGATTCACGACGACCGGGAGCGAGTTGACGGGCGCGAACCGGCCGTGACCCACGGCAAAGAAGTCCGGAGCGGGCGACTCGATCGACGGCGTCTGCTCCCCATCCCAGTAGAAACGGATCACCAGGCCGCGGTTGAGCCCTTCGACGAGCCAGATGTGTTGAATGATCCCCGCACCGGCCACATCCATCAGCACGGCTGTCTCGCCGGCATTGATCCGGATGAAGGGTCGGACTTTCCAGCCTTGCCCCAGGTCATCGGCCGCACGTGCGCTGGCCACCGGCTTCGGCTCGCCCGGATTCGGGACCGCCATGCCCCCCTGCCCCGGCTCGCCTGTCGGGTTTTCAGCCGAGATCGAGCGGGTGCGGCCTTGGCCCAGCAGCGGCAGGTTGCTCAGTCCGAACGGCAGGCCGCCGGTGCTGTCGTCAGCCGCTCCACCGGCGAGAGTGCTGGCGGGAGCTTGCCCCACGGCGATCGTGGCGGCCTGGCTGGACACGACAACGAATGCAGCAGCGACGCAGCACGCCAGACGGTACGCGGTATGATTCTTCATATTCTCCTCCAGAGACCGATCTAATTGACTGCTGCCTGTGCTGCCCGCCACCGTGCACTGCGCGTGTGACAAACTCGCGTCCCGCGCCGGATCCACCGCCGTCGATCGTTCCCGCGAGCGACGTCACACCAGGACCCTTTACTTTACGGTTCCAACCGGATCAGCAGCGGCCAATCGCGGACCACGACGCCTGCGAGAACTGACGCGCCGCCGGCCTGCGTCACCGCGAGTTCCTGGCGGACGCCATTGACCGGGTCGCAGACAAACGCCGTGCGACAGGGTACTGCGAGTCGCACGTCGACCGGCACACCGTCGCAGTGGTCTGCGGCTCGCCCGCCGAGCCAGAGGGCCAGCGCCGGGCCCGTCGGCGACGTGAGCGGAAACGCTTCGAGGTGGGCGGGGGCCCCCTCGAGCGAGAACTCCAGCGTGCCGGGCTCCATGCCGTCGAGCATCGTGGCCAGGTTGCGCGTCACATAGTAGGCCGCCTGCGGCTGCAACGGCGAGATTGGATCGGCATCGAACGACCGCCGCAGCAGACTCAGGTCGAGGACGCCGAAGTGGGGGAAGTACATCTCGCAGAAGAACGATTCCAACCCCAACGCCGTGTGCCGTGTGAAGACCTGGGCGACGTACTTGGCCTTCTCCAGTTCGGTAGCGGGGAACGCGCCGGCCCAGGACTTGGCGGCGGCCTCGCCGGCCAGCGGCGGGTAGATCGCGCTGTAATTCCACTCCGTCACCATGCAGTGCCCGCGGAACCCGGCAGATTCCAGCCAGCGCAGCAGGGCCCGCACATCGGCCGTGTAGGTTGTCAGTTGTGCGGGATCGGTCTGGTAGAACGGATGCCAGCCGATTTCGTCCACTTCGCGCGCCAGAGCCCGGGTGGCCTGGAGGATCGGCATCTGCTTCTCTTGTTCAGCGACCTGGGTGGGATTCCACGTGCTCATGCCATGAGGGAACCCGGCCCAGGAGCCGAGCATGATCTTGGCTGCGGGGGCTTCCCTGCGGATGATAGGGATCGCCGCCCGTGCCACGGCGAGATAGTGCTCCAGGTTCGGCGGCGCGCCCCAGTAACAAGAGATGTTCCACTCGTTCCAGATTTCGAAGTGGTGGACCCGGTCGCGAAAGTGTTTCACCATGAATTCGACGTACCGCGTCCAGGCGGCCAGGGCCTCCGGCGTCGTCGGCGGGGCGGGCATGTCGTAGTTCCATTCCCAGAGCTGCGGGACCGCGCGCGCGGCCGGGCCGGAATAGAGACGATTGCCGAAGTCCAATGCCATTACGATCTGGACGCCGTGGTTCGTGAGGTCCGTGATGGCCGCGTCGGTTACCGGATCGATCTTGAGCACTCCCTTCTCCTGCTCGACCCAATGCCAGTTGATGGGGTCGTCGTGATAGCCCACCCGGGCCCACTTGAATCCGGCGTCATAGTGCAGCGGCCAGTACCAGCGGTGCGCGGCCAGTTCCTGACCCGGACTGTGATGCGTCGAATTGACCGTCACACCCGTGCCGCAGGTGGCCAACGCGACGTTCTTGCCGGCCGTGTCGTACACCTCGACTTCGGCCAGCGAAAAGGCATACAGAATGTTCTCGACCAGCGGCAGTGAGCCGGCCGTGATCCAGATTTGCTTGGCCGGGCGGTCGTCGAACCGGAATTCCAGATCGAACTTCTCCGGCGTGTCGCCGGTCGGGCCGTCGACGACAGTCGTCCACTCGCGGCCGTCCTGACTGAGTTTGATCGTGATGGTGGCCGGCACTCCACGACCGACTTCAACTGCGCCAGGAATCGGCCCCCAACCGAGCGTACTGCGCGGCTGGTCCGAGAGGGGACGCTTGCGGAGCACCACCCGCTGGATCGTGCGTTCCGCTGGAAGATCGAGGCGGATCCAGATCGGCTGGACGTCGGCATGCGTCTGGCTGCGGCTCATCCAGCAGGTTGCCAGGTTGCCATCGATCAGGTGGATTGCCTCCAGCGGCAGGTAGTCGTTTTCGGAGGAACGGGGCATGCGCGTCGTCGTTACACCGAGATAGTTCCGCCCGATCTGGCTGCTGTCCTTGGGATGGACCTTCGTACGAGGGTTGTTGTTGCCCACCTGAAACGGCACTTCGTCGATCAGGTCCGGGGCCTGGCCGAGCACCCAGCAGAATCCGAACCGCTTGATGGGCACGCCTTCACAGGCTCCCTGCACCTGCGGCGTTTCGCCGGCCAGAAGCGGACGGGATGCTGCCGGGAATGGGAAAGCTGCCAGGACGGCCAAGAGCACGAAGCATCTGTGGAAGTGTAGAGCGGGCATCGATGGGGCTCTCCAGGTCAAAAGGTCGTCTTGTCACCGCGCCAGATCCACGACTGCGTTGACCAGCGTCGTCTCGGCGTCGGCGGAGTAGAAGCCGATGTCCGCCACGAGGCCCCGGGCTTCATAGCCGCCTTCCGCCACGATCCGCGCATCGGGCAGGTAGCCATCCACTTCATTGCTATAGCCGGCGACCCACAGGCGATCGTCTCCCAGCGCCTGATGCAGCAGCGGGACGTACCCCGACACCACTTCACCGGACAGCGCCACCAGCGTCAGGTCCTTGCCGAACCGCCACAGCGCCAGAGGGTGCCGATGATGGGTCGGCAACTGCTCGCCGCGTTCCAGCGCGGCCAGCATCCGCGAGCCATTGTGCGCCAGCGCGCCGGTCATCTGCGCCAGTTCCTCCCGTGACGGAACTGGCTGCAAGGGCAGATCGACCTCGCGGAAGCGGATGTCGAGCGGTCCGCCGATTGGCGCGAGAGGCTGAGCAGCTACCCGGCACACCTCGGCCGCCAGGCTTTCGCCCTGCAGACGCACATTCTTCTCCTGCTCGGGGCCGCACCGGGGATCGCTGTTGGCGTCGGCACCGCAGCCCTGCACGAACATCGCCTGCACACCGGGATGCTGCACCTCGATCGCCTGCTGGGCAAAGCCGGCGTAGTCGCCCGAGATCTTGAGGCTGTCTTCATGCAGTGTCACAGGATGGCAGGCGAGGCCGAACACAACGGCGCGCAGCGCGCCCTCAGCTGACGCGACGCACAGCACAGGTACACGGTCGTCGACGGGCCCGGCCGGGTTGGGGCCCATGCCGCGGTACCGGCCATCTGCATGGAACAGGCGGCGGTTACGCACGAACTGGCACTTGCCCGTGCCCCAGGCAAGGGTCGCCGGCCGCAGGTCGGCCAGCGCCGCGACGGCAAGGTCGCTCAGCTGATCGAACAGTCGTGCAGTATACGCCAGCGTCGCCTGCCGGTCGGCTTCAGACATCGGGTACCGGTCCAGATCCGAACTGCCGATGATCGGGCCGGAATGGGTGTGCG
Organism: Pirellulaceae bacterium; assembly: GCA_036821925.1. GTDB lineage: Bacteria > Planctomycetota > Planctomycetia > Pirellulales > Pirellulaceae > JAAYDI01. The sequence continues at coordinate 185 of DAISIS010000421.1, read as the reverse complement.
ACAGATTCACCAGGATTTGCCGGCGTTCGAGCCCCGTCTTCCGGCACAGGAGCTCGAACAGGGCTTGCGCCTCGGCCGGGCGGAGCACGCACAGATCCAGCGTGATCAGCACCGCCCGTTCGCCTCGTGCATCCTCGATTGCCAGCGCCTTGGCAAACAGATCGTTGAGCTTCCCTTCCGACGCG
>DAISIS010000420.1:0-5138 GCA_036821925.1 Pirellulaceae bacterium | reverse complement strand
CGAGTTCATTATGCGCGAAGGGGGCGAGTGTGGTTTCACGCACTTGCCGGACGCACCGGAGGAGCTGAAGCGCAAGAACCGGCGGCGTGTGGCCCAGTGCACGGAGGGGCACGAGCGGGCGAAGTTCCTGGTGCCGCTCGACGTACGTGACGACAGCAACATTGCGGCGGTCATGGACCAGACGGCCTCGGTATTCGGGAAGATCGATTTCCTGCTGCATTCGATCGCGTATGCGGACCGGGAGGACCTGAAGCGTGACACGGTGGAGACGAGCCGGGACGGATTCAGGCTGGCCATGGAGATCAGCGCGTACAGTCTGATTGCGGTGACCAATGCGGCCAAGGGGATCATGAGCGAGCGGTCGGCGATTGCGACGATGACGTATTTCGGCGGCGAGAAGTGTGTGCCGGGCTACAACGTGATGGGGGTCTGCAAGGCGGCGCTCGACGCCATCGTCCGATACCTGGCCCATGATCTGGGTCCGCGCGGGATTCGCGTCAATGCGCTCAGCGCCGGGCCGCTCAAGACACTGGCCGGGTCGGCCGCCGGCGTGGGGGACATGTTGGGGCTGTATGCCCACATGGCCCCGCTGGGCCGCAATATCACTCACGAGGAGGTCGGGAAGGCCGGCGCCTTCCTGCTGTCCGACCACTCGGACGGGATCACCGGGGAGATCCTGCACATCGACGGCGGATACAATGCCATGGGGTCACCCGGCCGGCTCCTGGACGTCATCCACGCCACGCAGTCATGAGATGCGTTGGGACATGAGCCAGTTCATATCGGTCGCGATTGCGGTCGTCGAACAGGATAACCGCTTCCTGGTGGGGCGGCGCTCGGAGAGCGTGCCGCTGGGAGGCTTGTGGGAGTTTCCGGGGGGGAAGATCGAGCGGGACGAGTCACCGAAAGCTGCCGCGGCGCGCGAGTGCCTGGAGGAGACCGGCCTGCGCGTGCATGTGTCGCATTGCCGGATGTTCCACAAGCAGTCCTACGCGCACGCCGAAATCACGCTCCATTTCTTCGCCTGCCAGCCACTCGATCCGGACGCCCTGCCGCGCGCGCCATTCCAGTGGATTGCTCGTGAGCAGCTCGGCCAGCTGCAGTTCCCCGACGGCAATCGCCCGCTGCTCGAACAGCTGCTGGCAGACTGCTAGCACGCTCGGGGGCTCGGGGACGGGTCGGCGGCGCGAGGCGGGCAGACGGCAAAAAAACCGCTCTAGGTCGATTCGCGGGGATGGAGTAGTCTGTCGGTCCGTCGCAGGACGCGACGATCGACCCAGGCCGTTAACAAGGGAGCGTGCAACGCATGGATGCTCGTCTGCTGCGGGCCAGCCTGATGCTGGCCGTCGTCTGGATTGCAGGAGTCGGTTCGGCACAGGGCGTCAATCACGCGGCAGCTGTTCGGGTGGGGGCGGCCGGCGGGAGCTGTCGGTCGCAGAACTTCGCGGTGACGGCACCCACGCCGGCGTTTGCGCGGCAGGTGTGCGAGGCGGCCGAGCATTTTCGTCGCGCGCTGGCCGTGGATTGGTTGGGCGCTGAGTTGCCGCCGTGGCAGGACGTGTGTCCCATCCGCGTCCTCGTCGGGCCGCAGCTGGGTGCCGGCGGCGCCACGACCTTCACGTTCATCGATGGCCAGCCGCGCCGCTGGGACATGGAGATTCAGGGGAGCCAGGAGCGTATCCTGGACAGCGTGCTGCCGCACGAGATCACCCACACGATATTCGCCACGCACTTCGGTTGTCCGTTGCCCCGCTGGGCAGACGAAGGAGGAGCGACCAGCGTGGAGCATGTCAGTGAACGCGCGAAGCAGGATCAGCTGCTGATCCAGTTCCTGACGAGCAATCGCGGGATTGCGTTCAATCACATGTTCGCGATGCGGGAGTATCCGCCCGACATCCTGCCGCTCTATTCGCAGGGCTACAGCCTGGCCCGCTACCTGATCGCACAGGGTGGTCGGCGGAAGTACGTGGACTATGTCTCCGATGGCCTGCGCTGGAACAACTGGACCGCCTCAACCCAGAAGCACTACGGCTTTCGGAGTCTGTCGGAGTTGCAGCTCACCTGGCTCGACTGGGTGCGGCAGGGGAGTCCGGAGATTCAGGTCCCCGCCCCCGCGCCGGTCCAGGTCCTGACGGCCGCGGCCGACAGCGCGCGGCAGGGGGCCGGAGCAAGTGGAGACAACGTCCCGGGCGTTGCGTTGGACAGCGCGGACAGCGCCAGTCGCCTCGTGCCGCTCCCCGCACGTGTTGCCTCGCGTTCGAGCGAGGTGCCGCTGGACCGCAGGGAGCAGATCGCCGCGCGCGATCCCCACGCGTCTGCGGCACAAGCAGGCTGGTATACGCGCGAGCGTGATCGAGCGTTGAGTCCGGCCCCGGCGGTCACGACCGATCTGCGTCCCGCGGCACCACCGTCGGCCGCGCCGGCGGCGGTGGAGCAACGGCGAGCGCGTCCCGGGACGCCGGCCGTTTCCGGGCAGGCGGTGCACAACTGGGCCCACTCGGACCATCCGGCCGGCACCTTGTTGCGCTGAGCACCGGCCGGGAACGGGGTATCTCGCGGGCCAGATCCCGGTGCTTCCTCCGGGCGGCTCAGCGTCACGCGAGCCGCGAGATGAGCGGCGCGAGGTGAAAGAACACGGGGGCCGCGAAGCAGATCGAGTCGATGCGGTCCAGCACGCCGGCATGTCCCTGGATCAGCGTGCCGTAATCCTTGACGCCCCGGTCCCGTTTGATGGCCGACATCGTCATCCCTCCGGCAAATCCCATGACGGCCACCACCATGGCCATACAGGCCGAGCCCCAGATGCCGAAGGGGGTCACCCAGTAGAGCAGGACGCCAAACACCGTGGTGCTGGCCACCCCGCCACAGAAGCCCTCCCACGTGCGGCTGGCATTGATGTTCGGCGCGATCACGTGGCGGCCGATCAGCTTGCCCCAGGCGTACTGCAGGACATCCGACAACTGGACCAGCAGCACGAAGTAGAACAGCAGCCCCGCCCGGCTCCCGGTCCACGGCGTCAGCTCCCCCTCGTCCGTACGCACCTCCAGCGTCAGGTCGAGCAGCGCTGGCGCATAGCTCAGCGCGTACACGCAGATGATCAGTCCGGCGAGGATCTTGGCCGACCGTTCGAGAAAACGTTTGGCATCACCCGAGAAGGCGATCCGCGCCGGGAGCGCGAACCAGCCGAACACCGGAATCATCGTGCTGTAGACCTGGTAGTACTGCTCCCCCAAACCCACCAGCACGTAGTGGGCGGGGGCGATGACGAAAAACACCCAGAACAGGGTCCGGTGATCGCTGCGCCGGGTGGGCGTCATCGTGATGAATTCGCGCAGCGCCCAGAACGACACCAGGAAGAACAGGAACACCGTCGCGTGGTAGCCCAGCAGGCAGCCGGCCACGAGGATCGCCGCCATCATCCACCACGCCCGAATCCGCTCGTTGAACGCGCGTGCCAGCGCCGGATGCACCGTGCCCTCCGGCTGCTTGCGCAACAGGCGACCGACGACATAGGCGCCGGCCAGGATGGCCAGTACGACGCCGAGCAGCCAGTAGCTGCGCGTGTTGAGCCACGTCTGGTCGGGGATCGCAGCACCCAGCAGCAGCGGTGCGGACAGCCAGCATGCCAGAACCGTGTCAAACATACGCTAGATGTCCTTCAAGCGGCGCACCGCCTCGCGCGCACGCTGCAAAAACTCGAATTTCGGTTCCCCGGTTTCCAGCCACATCGGCGGCCCGATGGTGATGCAGCTCAGGAGCGGCACGGGCAGGAACTCGCCGCGCGGCAGGACCCGATTCATGTTGTCAATGTAGACCGGAACCAGCTCCAGATCCGGCCGTTTCTTGCCCAGATAGTACAGACCACTCTTGAACTCGGCCATCTCCTCGCCGGCGTTCCGTGCCCCCTCGGGAAACACGATCAGCGAGTACTCGTCCCGGATCTCCTGGATCATCAGCTCGACAGGACTCTGGTGCACCTTGATCTTCTGCCGATCGATCAGCAGCACGTTGAAGTTCTTGGCAATGTAGCGGCGTACCCACCCCTTCTCCCAGTAGTCCTTGGCCGCGACAGGACGCGTTCTGACGCGCACGTTCTTCGGCAGGCTCGACCACAACACCAGGGCGTCGAGGTGACTGGTGTGATTCGCAAAATACACCCGCTGGCACGTGTCGGGCTGACAGTCGACCCAGCGCACGGTCGCACCGCTCAGCAGCTTCGCGCTGAGGGCCAGCACGTTTGCGGTCACAGTCATGGCACACGATTTCCCCAGCGTTTGTCATCGTATCCTGCCCGGCGCATGGCCGGAAGCCTTGCCGCCTGGGGCGTCTCGACAATGTGGGCTCCCCCGCTCGAAAGACAAGTGTGCCATCCGGTTACAACGACTATACCACGAACAACTGGCGCCGCGAGGCCGCGCCAGGTCGGCCGGGCCGCAATTCGTGATCTAGACTAATGGTGAGGGCGAAGGACCCGGGGAGACCGGCCGGCGTCGGTGCGCGGGGCTCCGCGACCTGACGGCCAGCTGCCGTAATACGGCGGGGCCGGAACAGAGAAGAAGCCCCGGGAAGCATCCGGAGCCGGCCGGCAAGGCGCAATCCTTGCCGGCCCTTTTTTTGGCCCGCGTTCCCGCCACCGGAAACCACTTGCCTTCCGTTCCACACGTGAGGGTCGCTGGCATGCAACGGTCCACACCGCCCACCATTTCTGGGCACCCCGCCGCAACGTTTCGCCCGGGCCAGCCCGGCCCCCGCATCCCCAAGCTCCTGCTCGTCGCCGCGTTGTCCGCCACCGCTGCGGCATGCGCCGGCGCGGGAGACCCGCCGGCCGATGCCCTGCCCACCCAGCCGGCACACGCCGCGCCAGCCCCCGAGCGGATCGAGCACCTGACGCGCGCGGTGGAACGGGCCCAGACCGAACTCGCACAGTCCACCGACCGGCTCGCCACCCTCAGCACCGTGACCGAATCAGCGCCCGATGTGGTGGAACTGCAGCGCGCGGCGCTGGCCGTGAAGCAGCAACACCAGCAGGCGCAGGCCGCCTGCGATGCACACCGGGAGCTGCTGGTGTCGTTGCGGTCCGCGCAGGATGACCCGCCACACATCGCGGCGATTCCCGACCTGCCGCTGGCCGAGCACCC